>NZ_JBSFVR010000232.1:0-11907 GCF_053592415.1 Streptomyces sp. NPDC002690
AGGTGTGCTGTTGCGATGTGGCGCAGGTCCGGCGCAGGTCCCGACGCAGGTCCGGCGCAGGTCCGGCGCAGGTCCGGCGCAGGTCCGGCGCAGGTCCGGCGCGGATCCGGGCGCATCTGGGGCGCAGATCCGGCGGGAGTCGGGGACGCGTCGCACGGCGGGCTCGGGGATGCGGCCCCGGCCGGCCCTCGTGACCGGCTCCGGACGACTCCGGACGGTTTCGGGCGGCTCCCCGGACGGCTTCGGAGGCGACGGGCGCCCGGGTGTCCGCTACTCGGGACGGCCTGCCGGGGCTCCGGCGGCGACCGATACGGTGGAACCACCATGAGCGCATCTCAGCCATCTCCGTCTCCCTCGTCCTCCGAGCTCCCTGAGTCCCGTGCGGGCAGCGACTCCCCCACGCTTCTCGTGAAGATCTTCGGAAAGGACCGTCCCGGCATCACCGCCGGGCTTTTCGACACGCTCGCCGCCTACGCGGTGGACGTCGTGGACATCGAGCAGGTAGTCACCCGTGGCCGGATCGTGCTGTGCGCGCTGGTGAGCGCCCCGACGGCCGGCGGCACCACCGAAGGTGATCTGCGGGCCACCGTGCACAGCTGGGCCGAGTCGCTGAAGCTCCAGGCCGAGATCATCTCGGGGACGGGCGACAACCGCCCGCGCGGCGACGGCCGTTCCCATGTGACCGTGCTGGGCAACCCGCTGACCGCGGAGTCGACCGCCGCCATAGCGGCCAGGATCACCTCGACCGGTGCCAACATCGACCGGATCTTCCGGCTCGCGAAGTACCCGGTGACCGCCGTCGAGTTCGCGGTCTCCGGAGCGGGCACCGAGGAACTGCGGACCGCGCTCGCGGTCGGGGCCGCGCAGATCGGTGTGGACGTGGCGGTGATGTCGGCCGGTCTGAGCCGTCGGGCCCAGCGCCTGGTGGTGATGGACGTGGACTCCACGCTGATCCAGGACGAGGTGATCGAGCTCTTCGCCGCGCACGCGGGCTGCGAGAAGGAGGTCGCCGCGGTGACCGAGCAGGCGATGCGCGGGGAGCTGGACTTCGAGCAGTCCCTGCACGCCCGGGTCGCCCTGCTCGCCGGACTCGACGAGTCCGTCGTGGAGAAGGTGCGCGCCGAGGTGCGGCTGACCCCCGGGGCCCGCACCCTCATCCGTACCCTGAAGCGGCTCGGGTACCAGGTCGGCGTCGTGTCGGGTGGGTTCACCCAGGTCACCGATGACCTCAAGGAGCGGCTGGGGCTGGACTTCGCCTCCGCCAACACCCTGGAAATCGTCGACGGGAAGCTCACCGGACGCGTGGTGGGCGACATCGTGGACCGGGCGGGCAAGGCCCGTCTGCTGCGCAGCTTCGCCGAGCAGGCGGGCGTTCCGCTGGCGCAGACGGTGGCGATCGGGGACGGCGCCAACGACCTGGACATGTTGAACACCGCCGGTCTCGGGGTGGCGTTCAACGCCAAGCCGGTCGTCCGGGAGGCGGCGCACACAGCGGTGAACGTGCCCTTCCTGGACACCGTGCTGTACCTGCTGGGCATCACCCGCGAAGAGGTCGAGGCGGCGGACGCGCCGAACGCCTGAGCGCTCCGGAATTCGCCGCTGGACGCGGAGACGGACAGGAACAGGGCCCCCGCACGCTTCCGCGTGCGGGGGCCCTGTCGTGGGAAGCGGAGCCGGCTGGGGCCGGTCAGTCGATGGGCGTCCAGTAGTCGGTGAGCCTGCCCGCGCCGAGTTCGACGCTCTTCCACGTTCCGGGGAACTCCAGGACGGCGAAAGCGGCGGTCGGGAACCCGTCCCTGGTCATCCGGGCCGGCGCATCGCCCTCGGCCGAGCCCGCGAGGGCGTCAGCCGCGCCGTGCATCCCGGGGTTGTGGCCGATGACGAGCAGGTTGCGCACCTCGTCGGGGGTCTCGTTGAAGAGGGCGATGAGTTCGCCGAGTGAGGCTTCGTACAGCCGCTCCTCGTACACGGTCCTGGGGCGCTGCTCGAACTCGTGGACCGCCAGCTTCCAGGTCTCCCGCGTCCTGGCGGCGGTCGAGCACAGGGCAAGGTCGAAGTCGATGCCGGAACCGGCGAGCTTGCGCCCGGCCACGGGCGCGTCCTTGCGTCCGCGCTCGGCCAGCGGTCGCTCGTGGTCGGACGCTTGCGACCATTCCGCCTTCGCGTGCCGGAGAAGAACGATCCTGCGAGGTGTGTCGACGCTCATGTCGTTCAGCTTCGCACGAATCGCGGCCCCGGGCGCAGGGTGTTGACGGGCTCGACCGCCAGGGGTGACAGGGAGGGCCCGGGAATGGCCGGACCGGCCGTTCAGTAGGACAGGTGATCGAGCGCGCGCTCGACGAACCGGCCGAAACCGGGGTCGGCGGACGCGGCGTTCGCCTGCTCCGGGTTGGCCACCACGAGCAGCAGCGCGGCGAACGCGAGCACCGGCAGCGCCACGGCCCACCAGGGCAGCCGCACCGGTGCCCCGGCGGCCGGCCCGCGCACGGGCCGGGGGTTCGTACGGGCCGGCATGTCCGCCTCCGGGGGTCGCGGGTTCCTTTACTCAGAACCTACGCAAGGGCCGACGGGCCGCCCATCCGGTGACCCACCCACTCGACCCTGAACCTGGCCCCCTAGGGGATGGTGGGGCTGTCCCCACCATCGCCGCGGGCCGGTCGTCCCGGTCCGTGCGCCGAGCCGCCAGTACTCCGGGGACGGCCGGGTGCGCGGACCATCCGGCCGCCCGATGTCGGGGGTGAAGGCCGTCAGGGGGAGAAGACCGAGGCGATGACTCCGATGATCACAGTGATGAGAAGCATGGCCCCGAGGACGAGGAGAAGCTTCTTCTGGCCGTTCTGGGGATTCGGATCGAGCACTGGCATGGGGCAAGTCTCGCATCTCACCCGCGGCCGTCGATCGTCCGGTCCCGTCCGGCGAGTAGACCCGCCACGATCTGCGGAACCATCAGCGCCGCCATGAAGGCGATGGGCAGCCCCCAGCCGCCGCTGTGCTCGTTGAGCACGCCGACCAGCAGCGGGCCCGGGATCGAGATCAGGTAGCCGGTGGACTGGGCGAACACCGAGAGCCGGGCGACGCCCGAGCCGGTACGGGCCCGCAGGCCGATCATGGTGAGGGCGAGCGGGAAGGCGCAGTTGGAGACACCCAGCAGGACCGCCCAGGCCCAGGCGCCGCCCGCCGGAGCGAGGTAGAGACCCGCGTATCCGGCCAGGCCGCAGATCCCGAGGAAGAGGACGATGGGTCCCTGCGTACGCATCCCCGCGGCGACCCGGGGGATGACGAAGGCGAGCGGCACGCCCATGACCATGGTGACCGCGAGCAGGACGCCGGCGGTGCTCGCGGAGATGCCCGCGTCCCGGAAGATCTGGGGCATCCAGCCCATGGTGATGTACGCGGCGGTGGACTGGAGTCCGAAGAAGCAGGCGAGGGCCCAGGCGGTCGAGCTGCGGCCGATCCGGAAACCGGCGGGGAGCGACTGCGGACCGGCCGGGGCGGCAAGGGCTTCCGCACCCACCGGGTTGATGCCGCTGCCCCTGCGCACCAACGGGATCCAGACCAGTACGGCGAGGACGCCGAGCGTGGCCCAGACGGCGAGGCCGGTCCGCCAGCTGCCGCCGAGCGCGTCGGTCACCGGGACGGTGGCCGCCGCCGCCAGGGCGGTGCCGAGCGAGAGGGCCATGGAGTAGAGGCCGGTCATCGGTCCGACGCGGTCCGGGAACCAGCGCTTGACGATGACCGGCATCAGGACGTTGCCGACCGCGATGCCCATCAGCGCGAGCGTGCTGGCGAGCAGGAATCCGGCGGTGGAGCCGGCGAAGGGGCGGATCAGCAGGCCCGCGGTGATCGCGACCATGCCCGCGAGGACGACCGCCGGAGGGCCGAACTTCCGGGCGAGGCGGGGTGCGGTGATCCCGAACACCGCGAAGCAGAGCTGCGGTACCGAGGTGAGGGCGCCGGCGACGCCGCCGCTCATGTGGAGCCCGTCGCGCACCTCTTCGAGGAGGGAGCCCAGGCTGGTGATGGCCGGGCGGAGGTTGAGCGCGGCCAGGACGAGACCGGCGGCGAGCAGGCGCGGCAGCCACGGGGAGGTTCCCGCGGAGGGGCTCCCGGGCTTCGAGGCGGTCGGTCGGGTCGTCCGTGCCCGGGTCGTGGCGGCCGGGCCGGGTGTCTCGGTAACGTCTTCCAGCATGGCGCCATCATAGAATCATGGGATGATTGGTTGTCCACCCGGGCGACGACACCCCCGGCGCCCGGACGCCCCGGAATCTGCTGGCAGAATCCGGACCACGCCTCGCCGCCCCGGGCCACCGGGGCGCCCGGCCCCCGAGGGACCGGAGCGTCGCGGAGCACTGCGGAACGCGGAACAAGGAGTCTCATGGCGCTGACGTCCCCCCGGCGCTCGGCACTCGCCGACCAGGTGATTGCCCAGCTGAGGAACCAGATCACCTCGGGCGAGTGGCCCGTGGGCTCGCGCATCCCCACCGAACCGGAGCTGGTCGAGCAGCTCGGCGTGGCCCGGAACACGGTCCGCGAGGCAGTGCGCGCCCTCGCCCACAACGGCCTGCTGGACATCCGCCAGGGCTCGGGCACGTACGTCGTGGCCACCAGCGAGCTGGCCGGGGTGATGCAGCGGCGCTTCGCCGCCGCCGATCCGCGGCACGTGGCCGAACTCCGGTCCGTGCTGGAGTCTTCGGCGGCACGGCTGGCGGCCGGGCGGCGTACCGACCGGGATCTCAAGCAGATGGACGCCCTGATGGCGCGGCGCGAGGAGAGCTGGGCGGCGGGTGACGCGGAGGCGTTCGTCGCCGCGGACGCCACCCTGCACCTGGCGATCGTCGCCGCCGCGCACAACGACGTACTGACGGAGGTCTACGCGGACCTGGGCGACGTCCTGCGCGACTACCTGCGCGGGGACGTGGGTCCCGAGCTGCGGCCCGAGGACCTCATGGACCACGGCCGCATGGTCGAGGCGATCCGCGAGGGCGATGCGCGGACGGCGGCCGAAGAGGCGGCGGGGCACGCGTTGCACTGCCCGCCCGAGCGGGGCTGAGGGGTCCGCCCCGCTCCGGCGGGAAGGGCGTCAGCCCGGGTCCGCGGCGCCGCCCGGATTCGCACCCACGTCCGAGCCGTCGGCCGAATCCACCGCGTTGCCCGGGTCCGTGCCGCCGTCCGGCTCCGCGCCGCCGCCCGGGTCCGTGCTGTGGGTGACCCAGGCCGTGGCCACCTCTTTCCAGCAGCGGTCCTTCAGCCGGACCGTGCGCCCCGGCTCGACGGCGACCGCCACGCCGTCGCCGTCCACGTCCCACCACCGGGCGCACTCCGTGTGCAGCCGGACGACGTCGAGGGAGGGGTACGGATTGTGGCAGTAGGCGATCACCAGGGAACCCTCGACCGCTGTGCGGCACTCGGACCCGGCGGGTTCCGGGGACGGAGCACGCGGCGCACGAGTGCCGGAGGCGGCGGTTCCGACCGATCCGGCGGCGTAGATCCCGGCGGGGACCATGAGAGCGGCGACGGCTGCCGGGGAGACGAGCAGAACCCAGGTACGGCGACGCGTGGGACGCACGGCAATCTCCTCCCCGCAGCCTGACCAGAGTCCGGTTCCTCCACAGTCTGCGGTGGATCGCCGGTCTCTACGACCCGGGGCGGCGCGGGCCGGGCTCCGACGGGTGCCGGACGCCCCGCGGGCCCTCCTCCCCCCGGGCCCGGTCCGCCGGGCCGGGACGCACGTCGGCCGCGCACCCTGCCGGAGGAGATCCGGATGCGGGTACGCGGCCGACAGAGGTCCGTACGGGTCAGGCGCCGATCATGTGCACGCCACCGTCGACGTGGATGATCTCGCCCGTGGTCTTCGGGAAGAAGTCCGAGAGCAGCGCGACCACACCGCGGCCGGCGGGCTCCGGGTCGGTCATGTCCCAGGCCAGCGGGGAGCGGGTGTCCCAGACCTTCGCGAGGTCGCCGAAGCCCGGGATGGACTTCGCGGCCATGGAGCCGAGGGGACCGGCGGAGATCAGGTTGCAGCGGATGTTGTCCGCGCCGAGGTCACGGGCGAGGTAGCGGGAGGTGGCCTCCAGCGCGGCCTTCGCCGGGCCCATCCAGTCGTACTGCGGCCACGCGAACTGGGCGTCGAAGGTGAGACCGACGATCGAACCGCCATCCGACATCAGCGGCTTGCAGGCCATCGCGAGCGACTTCAGCGAGAACGCCGAGACGTGCATCGCGGTGGCCACCGACTCGAACGGGGTGTTCAGGAAGTTGCCGCCGAGGGCGTCCTGCGGCGCGAAGCCGATGGAGTGGACGACGCCGTCCAGCGTGCCGAGCTCGTCGCGGACCAGGCCGGCGAGCCGGTCGAGGTGCTCGGCGTTGGTGACGTCGAGTTCGAGGACCTTCGCGGGCTTGGGAAGCTTCTTGGCGATGCGCTCGGTCAGGGTGGGGCGGGGGAAGGCGGTGAGGATGATCTCCGCGCCCTGCTCCTGGGCCACCTTCGCGGTGTGGAACGCGATGGACGACTCCATCAGCACCCCGGTGATGAGGATGCGCTTGCCGTCGAGAATTCCGCTCATGGTGATCAGTGACCCATGCCCAATCCGCCGTCAACGGGGATGACGGCTCCAGTGATGTACGACGCGTCGTCGGAGGCGAGGAAGCGGACCGCCGCGGCGATCTCCCCGGGCTGCGCGTAGCGGCCGAGCGGAACCTGGGCGACGATGCCCTTGCGCTGCTCCTCGGTGAGCACCTGCGTCATGTCGGTGTCGACAAAGCCGGGTGCGACGACGTTGAAAGTGATGTTCCGCGAGCCGAGCTCACGGGCCAGCGACCGGGCGAACCCGACCAGTCCCGCCTTGGAGGCCGCGTAGTTGGCCTGACCGGCGGAGCCGAGAAGGCCCACGACGGAGGAGATGAGGACCACGCGGCCCTTCTTCGCGCGCAGCATGGCGCGGTTGGCGCGCTTGACCACACGGAAGGTGCCGGTGAGGTTGGTGTCGACGACGGACGTGAAGTCCTCCTCCGACATCCGCATGAGGAGCTGGTCCTTGGTGATGCCGGCGTTGGCCACCAGCACCTCGACGGAACCCTGCTTCTCCTCGATCTCCTTGTAGGCCTGCTCCACTTGCTCGGCGTCGGTGATGTCGCAGCGGACCGCGAGAACACCCGCCTCGGTGAGCTCGGCCGGCGGCTCGCCGGAGCGATACGTGATCGCCACCTTGTCGCCGTTGTCGACGAAGGCGCGGGCGATGGCGAGGCCGATGCCCCGGTTTCCTCCGGTGACGAGAACCGAGCGGCTCAACGGATCACCCTTTCCTTGACGGTCTGGTACGCCGAAAACCTATCGTCACGGTGCGGTGTACGGAGAATCGGGCCCTGACAGTGGCAGGTGCGAGGTGCTGTGGGGTTTCTACAGTCGGTGCCGGTCGAGGGGGCGTGCCGGGCGGGCCCCGCCGGGTGCCGGACGCCACCCCGGCACCCCGCGCGGGCGATGCCCACGACCGTCCATCACGGCCCCGTCGCACCGTGATTGACTTCCACCCCGGGCACGATTCCACAGCGCAAGGGAGGCCGTCCGTGGCCCATGACATCGACCCGTCGTTTCTCGCCCTGCCCCTACGGGCCCTGGCCGACGCCGCCCTCGCACGGGCCCGCGCGCTCGGCTCCACGCACGCGGACTTCCGCTTCGAGCGGGTGCGGAGCGCGACTCTGCGGCTGCGCGACGCCCGCCCCTCGGGGTCCTCGGACACCACCGACCTGGGATACGCGGTGCGGGTCGTGCACGGCGGGGCGTGGGGGTTCGCGTCCGGCGTCGACCTGACGATGGACGCGGCGGCGAAGGTGGCCTCGCAGGCCGTCGCCATGGCGAAGCTGTCGGCGAAGGTGATCGCGGCGGCGGGCAGTGACGAGCGGGTGGAGCTGGCGGACGAGCCGGTGCACGGGGAGCGGACCTGGGTCTCCTCCTACGGGATCGACCCGTTCTCCGTGCCGGACGGGGAGAAGACCGGGCTGCTCGCCGAGTGGAGCGGGCGGCTCCTCGGGGCGGCCGGGGTCGCGCACGTGGACGCCTCGCTGATGACCGTCCACGAGAACAAGTTCTACGCGGACACGGCCGGTACGGTCACCACCCAGCAGCGGGTACGGCTGCATCCGCAGCTGACGGCCGTGGCGGTGGACTCCGCGACGGGCGATTTCGACTCGATGCGGACGATCGCGCCGCCGGTGGGCCGCGGCTGGGAGTACCTGACCGGCACCGGCTGGGACTGGAACGACGAGCTGGAGCGCATCCCGGGGCTGCTGGCCGAGAAGATGCGGGCGCCGGGCGTGGAGGCGGGGACGTACGACCTGGTCGTCGACCCCTCGAACCTCTGGCTGACCATCCACGAGTCGATCGGGCACGCCACCGAGCTGGACCGGGCGCTGGGGTACGAGGCGGCCTACGCCGGGACCTCGTTCGCCACCTTCGACCAGCTGGGGAAGCTGGCGTACGGCTCCCCCGCGATGAACGTGACGGGCGACCGGACGGCCGAGCACGGGCTGGCGACGATCGGGTACGACGACGAGGGCGTCGAGGCGCAGTCCTGGGACCTGGTCAGGGACGGCACCCTCGTCGGCTACCAACTCGACCGCAGGATCGCGAAGTTGACCGGCCTCGGCCGGTCCAACGGCTGCGCTTACGCCGATTCGCCGGGCCATGTGCCGGTGCAGCGGATGGCCAACGTGTCGCTGCGGCCGGACCCGGGCGGCCTCTCCACCGAGGACCTGATCGGCGGGGTCGAGCGCGGGATCTACGTGGTCGGTGACCGCTCCTGGTCGATCGACATGCAGCGCTACAACTTCCAGTTCACCGGGCAGCGGTTCTTCCGCATCGAGAACGGGCGGCTGGCCGGTCAGCTGCGGGACGTCGCGTACCAGGCGACCACCACGGACTTCTGGGGCTCGATGGAGAAGGTCGGCGGCCCGCAGACGTACGTGCTGGGCGGCGCCTTCAACTGCGGCAAGGCCCAGCCGGGCCAGGTCGCGGCCGTCTCGCACGGCTGCCCCTCCGCTCTCTTCCGAGGCGTGAACATCCTCAACACGACGCAGGAGGCGGGCCGATGAGCCGCGTGAGCAAGCCGTACGAGATCGTCGAGCGCGCCCTCGGGCTGTCCACCGCCGACGGCCTGGTGGTCATCGCCGACGAGACCTCCTCGGCGAATCTGCGCTGGGCGGGCAACGCCCTCACCACCAACGGTGTGACCCGCGGCCGGACACTGACCGTCGTCGCCACCGTGGACGGCTCCGAGGGGACGGCCTCCGGGGTCGTCTCGCGCTCCGCGGTCACCGCCGACGACCTGGAACCGCTGGTACGGGCGGCCGAGGCGGCGGCCCGCGCGGCCGGCCCCGCCGAGGACGCGCAGCCGCCGGTCACCGGTGTACCGGTCAGCGCGGACTTCACCGACGCCCCCGCCGAGACCGGCCCGGACGTCTTCGCGGACTTCGCCCCGGCGCTCGGCGAGGCGTTCGCCCGTGCCCGCGAGGGCGGCCGGGAGCTGTACGGCTTCGCGAACCACGAGATGACCTCGACCTACCTGGGCAGCTCCACCGGACTGCGGCTGCGGCACGACCAGCCGAACGGCACGCTGGAGCTGAACGCCAAGTCGCCGGACCGCTCCCGGTCCGCGTGGGCCGGGCGGGCCACCCGGGACTTCAAGGACGTCGATCCGGCGGCCCTCGACGCGGAGCTGGCCCGCCGCCTGGGCTGGGCACAGCGGCGGATCGAGCTGCCGGCCGGCCGGTACCAGACCCTGCTGCCGCCGACCGCCGTGGCGGACCTGCTGATCTACCAGATCTGGTCCTCGACGGCCCGGGACGCCACCGAGGGCCGGACCGTGTTCTCCCGGCCGGGCGGCGGGACCCGGGTGGGCGAGAAGCTCGCACGGCTGCCGCTGACCCTGCGCAGCGACCCGCACGCGCCGGGTCTTGAGTCGGCCCCGTTCGTGATCGCGCACTCCTCGGGGGACGGGGCGTCGGTCTTCGACAACGGGCTGCCCCTGGAGCCGACCGACTGGATCGGCGGCGGCCGGCTGGAGCGGCTGACCACCACCCGGCACACGGCGGCCCTGACCGGGCTCCCGGTGGCGCCGGCGATCGACAACCTGCTGCTGGAGGGCGGCGGCGAGCGGACGCTGGACGAGATGGTCGCGGCCACCACCGGCCGGGCGCTGCTGCTGACCTGCCTCTGGTACATCCGCGAGGTCGATCCGGCGACGCTGCTGCTGACCGGACTGACCCGGGACGGGGTCTACCTGGTGGAGGACGGCGAGGTGGTCGGCGAGGTGAACAACTTCCGGTTCAACGAGTCGCCCGTCGACCTGCTCTCCCGTGCCTCGGAGGCCGGCCGCACCGAGCGGACGCTGCCGCGCGAATGGGGCGACTGGTTCACCCGCGCCGCGATGCCCGCACTGCGCGTCCCGGACTTCAACATGAGTTCGGTCAGCCGGGGGGTCTGAGCCGGGCCCGCCCCTGAATCCATCGGGGGCGGCCCGGGACACCGCTTAGACTGGCGGGGAGTGGGCCCACCAGGCACGGAGGCCCACTGTTCACTCGCTGAAGGAGACACGGAACCGTGACGGACATCGTCGACGAGCTCAAGTGGCGCGGGCTGTTCGCCCAGTCCACTGACGAGGACGCCCTGCGCAAGGCTCTTGGCGACGGTCCGGTCACCTTCTATTGCGGCTACGACCCGACCGCGTCCAGCCTGCACGTCGGCCACCTGGTCCAGGTGCTCACGATGCGCCGGCTCCAGCGGGCGGGCCACCGGCCGCTGGCGCTGGTGGGCGGGGCGACCGGCCAGATCGGCGACCCCCGGCCGACCGCCGAGCGCACGCTGAACGACCCGGAAACCATCGCCGCCTGGGTGACCCGGCTGCGGTCGCAGATCGAGCCGTTCCTGTCCTTCGAGGGCGAGAACGCCGCGGTCATGGTGAACAACCTTGACTGGACCGCGGGCATGTCCGCGATCCAGTTCCTGCGGGACATCGGCAAGCACTTCCGGGTCAACAAGATGCTGACCAAGGACTCGGTGGCCCGCCGCCTGGAGTCCCAGGAGGGCATCAGTTACACCGAGTTCAGCTACCAGCTGCTCCAGTCCATGGACTTCCTGGAGCTGTACCGGCGCCACGGCTGCGTCCTCCAGCAGGGCGGCAGCGACCAGTGGGGCAACCTCACCGCCGGCATCGACCTGATCCACCGCATGGAGCCCGCGGCGACGGTGCACGCACTGGCGACTCCCCTGATGGTCAAGGCGGACGGCACGAAGTTCGGCAAGACCGAGGGCGGCGCCGTCTGGCTGGACCCGGAGATGACGACCCCGTACGCCTTCTACCAGTTCTGGCTGAACGTCGACGACCGCGACATCTCCCCGTACATGCGCATCCTCAGCTTCAAGCCGCAGGCGGAGCTGGAGGAGCTGGAGAAGGTCACCGAGGAGCGTCCGCAGGCTCGTACGGCGCAGCGCGCGCTGGCCGAGGAGCTGACCACCCTGGTGCACGGCGCCGACCAGTGCGCGGCTGTCATCGCCGCGTCGAAGGCGCTGTTCGGCCAGGGCGAGCTGGGTGAGCTGGACGAGGCGACGCTGGGCGCGGCGCTCTCCGAGCTGCCGCACACGACGCTCGCCGAGCCGGCGCCGCTGGTGGACCTGCTGGTCGAGGCCGGTCTCGCGCCGAGCAAGTCGGGTGCCCGCCGCACGGTGAACGAGGGCGGCGCCTACCTGAACAACGCCAAGATCACCGACGGCGAGGCCCTGCCCGCCGCCGAGGACCTGCTGTACGGGCGGTGGCTGGTGCTGCGCCGGGGCAAGAAGAACCTCGCGGTGGTCGAGATCGCCGCGGGCTGACGCCTTCCGCACAGGGCGAAGGCCGGGCACGCACGTCGCGTGCC
>NZ_JBSFVR010000233.1:0-11898 GCF_053592415.1 Streptomyces sp. NPDC002690
GCGGGCACCCGGGGAACAACCGGGTGCCCGCGCGCGTTGTCAGAGCTTCCACGGTCCCCGGACGAGGAGCCGCCGGTGGCTCGATACCATGGCCTTCCGGGTAGTCCGGATACGCACGAGGAGTGCCCTTGCCAGACGAGGCCAACGCAGCCGGAGCGCCGCAGCCCGAGAAGCCCGCGGCGGGGTCCGCGGCGCCCTCTCCCGCGGGTGGGACCCCCAAGGGCTCCGGGACGCCGCCCGCAGCGCCGGACACCACCGGGCCCGGGAAATCGCCCGCCCCCGCCCTTCCGGCGCCGCCCGCCTCGAAGAATCCGGCCAGGCCCGTCAAACCGGCCACCCCCGCCGGGCAGCCCGTCCGCACCGGCGGCTCCTCCAACCGGGTCAGGGCCCGTCTCGCCCGACTGGGCGTACAGCGCTCCAGCCCGTACAACCCGGTCCTGGAACCGCTGCTGCGCACCGTGCGCCAGAACGACGCCAAGATCGAGACGGCCACGCTCCGGCAGATCGAGCGGGCCTACCAGGTCGCCGAGCGCTGGCACCGCGGGCAGAAGCGCAAGAGCGGCGACCCGTACATCACGCACCCGCTGGCGGTCACCACCATCCTCGCCGAGCTGGGCATGGATCCGGCCACCCTGATGGCGGGGCTGCTGCACGACACCGTCGAGGACACCGAGTACGGCCTGGACACCCTGCGCCGCGACTTCGGCGACCAGGTCGCGCTGCTGGTCGACGGCGTGACCAAGCTGGACAAGGTGAAGTTCGGCGAGGCCGCCCAGGCCGAGACCGTCCGCAAGATGGTCGTCGCGATGGCCAAGGACCCCCGGGTCCTCGTCATCAAGCTCGCCGACCGGCTGCACAACATGCGCACCATGCGGTACCTCAAGCGGGAGAAGCAGGAGAAGAAGGCCCGCGAGACGCTGGAGATCTACGCTCCGCTCGCCCACCGCCTGGGCATGAACACCATCAAGTGGGAGCTGGAGGACCTCGCCTTCGCGATCCTCTACCCCAAGATGTACGACGAGATCGTCCGTCTCGTCGCCGAGCGCGCTCCCAAGCGCGACGAGTACCTCGCCATAGTGACCGACGAGGTCCAGTCCGACCTGCGGGCCGCGCGCATCAAGGCCACCGTCACCGGGCGGCCGAAGCACTACTACAGCGTCTACCAGAAGATGATCGTGCGAGGACGCGACTTCGCCGAGATCTACGACCTGGTGGGCATCCGCGTCCTCGTGGACACCGTCCGCGACTGCTACGCGGCGCTCGGCACCGTGCACGCGCGATGGAACCCGGTCCCCGGCCGGTTCAAGGACTACATCGCGATGCCCAAGTTCAACATGTACCAGTCGCTGCACACCACGGTCATCGGCCCCAGCGGCAAGCCCGTCGAACTCCAGATCCGTACGTTCGACATGCACCGCCGCGCCGAGTACGGCATCGCCGCGCACTGGAAGTACAAGCAGGAGGCCGTCGCCGGGGCGTCCAAGGTCCGCACCGACGTGCCCAAGAGCACCAGCGGCGGGCGGAGCCAGGACACCGTCAACGACATGGCGTGGCTGCGCCAGCTCCTCGACTGGCAGAAGGAGACCGAGGACCCCAGCGAGTTCCTGGAGTCGCTGCGCTTCGACCTCTCGCGCAACGAGGTCTTCGTCTTCACGCCCAAGGGCGACGTGATAGCGCTGCCCGCCGGTGCGACCCCCGTCGACTTCGCGTACGCCGTTCACACCGAGGTCGGCCACCGGACGATAGGAGCGCGCGTCAACGGGCGGCTCGTGCCGCTCGAATCGACGCTCGACAACGGCGACCTGGTGGAGGTCTTCACCTCCAAGGCGGCCGGCGCCGGACCCTCCCGGGACTGGCTCGGCTTCGTCAAGTCGCCCCGGGCCAGGAACAAGATCCGCGCCTGGTTCTCCAAGGAACGCCGCGACGAGGCCATCGAGCAGGGCAAGGACTCCATCGCCCGCGCGATGCGCAAGCAGAACTTGCCGATCCAGCGCATCCTGACCGGCGACTCCCTGGTCACCCTCGCGCACGAGATGCGCTACCCCGACATCTCGTCGCTGTACGCCGCCATCGGCGAGGGCCATGTCACCGCCGCCGGTGTCGTACAGAAGCTGGTGCAGGCCCTCGGCGGCGAGGACGCCGCGAACGAGGACCTCGCCGAGAGCGCCCCGCCCTCGCGCGGCCGCAGCAAGCGACGGGCGAACAACGACCCCGGAGTCGTCGTCAAGGGCGTCGACGACGTCTGGGTCAAGCTGGCCCGCTGCTGCACCCCCGTACCCGGCGACCCCATCATCGGGTTCGTCACCCGGGGCAGCGGTGTGTCGGTGCACCGCGCGGACTGCGTGAACGTGGATTCCCTGTCCCAGCAGCCGGAGCGCATCCTGGAGGTCGAGTGGGCGCCGACCCAGTCCTCCGTCTTCCTGGTCGCCATCCAGGTCGAGGCACTGGACCGCTCGCGGCTCCTCTCGGACGTCACCCGCGTCCTGTCCGACCAGCACGTCAACATCCTGTCGGCGGCCGTGCAGACCTCCCGGGACCGGGTGGCCACCTCCCGGTTCACCTTCGAGATGGGCGACCCCAAGCACCTGGGTCACGTCCTGAAGGCCGTACGCGGCGTGGAGGGCGTCTACGACGTCTACCGCGTCACCTCGGCCCGGCGGCCGTAGGCGGTCGAGCGGACGACGAGAAGGGGCTCCCGTACGCGTCTCGCGTACGGGAGCCCCTTCCTGTTTCCTGCCGGCCCGTCAGCCGCCGAACTCTTCCAGGCCCTTCAGGGCCTGGTCGAGCAACGCCTGGCGGCCTTCGAGCTCGCGGGCGAGCTTGTCGGCACGGGCGTTGTTGCCCGAGGCCCGGGCGGTGTCGATCTGACCGCGCAACTTGTCCACGGCGGCCTGGAGCTGACCGGTCAGCCCCGCGGCACGCGCGCGCGCCTCGGGGTTGGTCCGGCGCCACTCCGACTCCTCGGCCTCCTGGAGCGCCCGCTCCACGGCGTGCACCCGGCCCTCGACCTTCGGCCGGGCGTCGCGCGGCACGTGGCCGATGGCCTCCCAGCGCTCGTTGATGGACCGGAAGGCGGCACGGGCCGCCTTGAGGTCACGCACCGGCACCAGTTTCTCGGCCTCGGTGGCGAGCTCCTCCTTGAGCTTGAGGTTCTCGCCCTGCTCCGCGTCCCGCTCGGCGAAGGTCTCGCCCCGGGCGGCGAAGAAGACGTCCTGCGCGCCGCGGAAACGGTTCCACAGCTCGTCCTCGGCCTCGCGCTGGGCGCGGCCCGCCGCCTTCCACTCCGTCATCAGGTCGCGGTACCGGGCCGCGGTGTCGCCCCAGTCCTTCGACCCGGAGAGCGACTCGGCCTCGGCGACCAGCTTCTCCTTGACCTTGCGGGCCTCCTCGCGCTGGGCGTCCAGCGAGGCGAAGTGGGCCTTGCGGCGCTTGGAGAACGCGGACCGGGCGTGCGAGAAGCGGTGCCACAGCTCGTCGTCCGACTTGCGGTCGAGCCTCGGCAGGCCCTTCCAGATGTCGACGAGCGCCCGCAGCCGCTCTCCGGCGGAGCGCCACTGCTCGCTCTGCGCCAACTCCTCGGCCTCGGCGACCAGCTTCTCCTTGGCCTGCTTGGCCTCGTCGGTCTGCTTGGCCTTCTGGACCTTGCGCTCCTCGCGCCGCGAGTCGACCGTCGCGACGAGCGCGTCCAGCCGGGTGCGCAGCGCCGCGAGGTCGCCCACCGCATGGTGCTCGTCGACCTGCGTCCGCAGGTGGTCGATCGCCGCCGTCGCGTCCTTCGACGAGAGATCGGTGGTCTTCACCCGCTTTTCGAGGAGGCCGATCTCGACCACCAAGCCCTCGTACTTGCGCTCGAAATAGGCCAGCGCCTCCTCGGGCGTACCGGCCTGCCACGATCCGACGACCTGCTCGCCCTCGGCAGTACGCACGTACACGGTGCCCGTCTCGTCGACACGGCCCCACGGGTCGCTGCTCACAGCGCCTCCTCCACCTGATGCCTGCGAGGGGGTGGACCCCCCGGGCATCGTCCACAGTTTCCTGGGGCGGGCAGCGCCCGCCCTGCACCCCGCCAATCTAGGCGACCGGCAGCCCGGCTGTCCGCACTCAGCACGGCTGGATTTCTCCGGCCCGGGCCGGTCCAGGCCGGTCCAGGGCCGGTCCGGGGCCGGTGCGGGCGCCCTAACCGGGCATTTTCGACAACACGGAGCCCCGGCAGCCGGGACGACCGACTGCCGGGGCTCGGCGGAGCGGGGTGGCTCACTGCTTCTCGACGGTCACCTTCGACACGTCCACTGCCTTCTTCGGCGCACCGTCGGTGGCACCGCCGTCGACGCCGGCCGCGCCGATCTTCTGGACGGCCTTCAGCGTGGCGGCGTCCATCGTGCCGAACGGGGTGTACGTCGGGGGCAGCTTGGAGTCCTTGTACACCAGGAAGTACTGGCTGCCGCCGGTGTGTTCCTGGCCGGTGTTGGCCATGGCGACCGTGCCCGCCGGGAACGTCACCGTGCCGTCGGCGCCCGCCTTGCCGAGGCCGTCGAGGTTCTCGTCCGGGATGGTGTAGCCGGGACCGCCGGTGCCGTCGCCGTTGGGGTCACCGCACTGCAGGACGAATATGCCTTCCGTCACCAGGCGATGGCACTTCGTACCGTCGAAGAACCCCTTGTCGGCGAGGTACTTGAACGAGTTCGTCGTGTGCGGGGTCTTCGAGGCGTCCATGGTGAACTTCAGGTCGCCCTGGCTCGTCTTGACGGACATCGCGTACTTCGCCGTCTTGTCGATCGTGACCGCGGGCTCGGGCTCCTCGCTCGCGCTCGCGGACGGCGACGCGGAGGCGGACGGGGACGAGCTCGCCGCGGCCTCGGACTTCTTGCCGCTGTCGTCGTCGTTCCCGACGGTCACGTAGGTGACCACGCCTATGACGGCGACCACGGCAACCGCGGAGGAGATTATCGCGGTGAGCCGCCGGGTGCGCCGGCGCGCTTCCTCCCGCCGCTGCTGCTGCCGCTCGTACTTCTCCCGGGCGAGCTGCCGCCGCCGCTGATCGCTGCTGACCACCGGATGGTCTCCTTGTACGTTCGTATGGGTGGGGCCTGAGGGACAGCCCTTGGGCTGCCCGTACCGTATATGGGTTAGCTGTGGAATGAGGAGCGCCGGTAGGCTCTGGTCTGCCGCGCAGGCCGCCGCGGCCCCGTATCCCGCCGTACTGAACGAAGGACGATCGTGCTCATTGCCGGGTTCCCCGCCGGGGCCTGGGGGACCAATTGCTATCTGGTCGCCCCCGCCGCCGGTGAGGAGTGCGTGATCATCGACCCCGGCCACCAGGCCACCCAGGGAGTCGAGGACGCGCTCAGGAAGCATCGGCTCAAGCCCGTCGCGGTCGTGCTCACCCACGGACACATCGACCACGTCGCCTCGGTCGTCCCGCTCTGCGGCTCCCACGACGTGCCCGCCTGGATCCACCCCCGGGACCGCTACATGATGAGCGACCCGGAGAAGGCCCTCGGCCGCTCCATCGGCATGCCGCTCATGGGCGAGCTGACCATCGGCGAGCCGGACGACGTGAAAGAACTCACCGACGGCGCGCGTCTGGAGCTGGCCGGGCTGGAGTTCGGCGTCGCGCACGCACCCGGCCATACGAAGGGGTCGGTGACGTTCAGGATGCCCGAGGCCGGCGACGTACCGCCGGTCCTCTTCTCGGGCGACCTGCTCTTCGCCGGCTCCGTCGGACGCACCGACCTGCCCGGCGGCGACCACGCCGAGCTGCTCGAGTCGCTGGCCCGCGTGTGCCTGCCGCTCGACGACTCGACCGTGGTGCTGTCCGGCCACGGCCCCCAGACCACCATCGGCCGCGAGCGCGCCGCCAACCCGTTCCTGAACGGGCTGGACGCGCCGCGCCGAGGAATGTGACGAGAGACCTCTTGCTGTGAGTACTTTCCAGGCCCCCAAGGGCACCTACGACCTCCTCCCGCCGGACTCCGCGAAGTTCCTGGCGGTCCGCGAGGCCATCTCCGCCCCGCTGCGCAGCTCCGGCTACGGCTACGTCGAGACCCCGGGCTTCGAGGACGTCAACCTCTTCGCCCGCGGAGTCGGCGAGTCCACCGACATCGTCACCAAGGAGATGTACACCCTCACCACCAAGGGCGGCGACGAGCTCGCGCTGCGCCCCGAGGGCACCGCCTCCGTGCTGCGCGCCGCGCTGGAGGCCAACCTCCACAAGGCCGGCAACCTGCCGGTCAAGCTCTGGTACTCCGGCTCGTACTACCGCTACGAGCGTCCGCAGAAGGGCCGCTACCGCCACTTCTCGCAGGTCGGGGCCGAGGCCATCGGCGCCGAGGACCCGGTGCTCGACGCCGAGCTGATCATCCTGGCCGACCAGGCGTACCGCTCGCTGGGGCTGACCGGCTTCCGCATCCTGCTGAACTCGCTCGGAGACAAGGAGTGCCGACCCGTCTTCCGCGAGGCGCTCCAGACCTTCCTGCGCGATCTCGACCTGGACGAGGAGACCCGCCGCCGCATCGAGATCAACCCGCTGCGGGTCCTCGACGACAAGCGGCCCGAGGTGCAGAAGCAGCTCGTCGGCGCCCCGAAGCTCGGCGACCACCTCTGCGACGCCTGCAAGGCGTACCACGAGGAGGTGCGCGGCCTGCTGACCGCCGCCGGGGTGGCCTACGAGGACGACGAGAAGCTCGTCCGCGGCCTCGACTACTACACCCGCACGACCTTCGAGTTCGTCCACGACGGACTCGGCTCGCAGTCGGCGGTGGGCGGCGGCGGCCGGTACGACGGCCTCTCCGAGATGATCGGCGGCCCCGCGCTGCCGTCCGTCGGCTGGGCGCTGGGTGTGGACCGCACGGTGCTGGCGCTGGAGGCCGAGGGCATCGAGCTGGACATTCCCGCGGCCACCAGCGTGTACGCGGTGCCGCTCGGCGAGGAGGCCCGCCGGGTGCTCTTCGGCGTGGTGACCGCGCTGCGCAAGGACGGCATCGCCGCCGACTTCGCGTTCGGCGGCCGGGGCCTCAAGGGTGCGATGAAGAGCGCCAACCGCTCCGGGGCGCGGTACGCGATCGTCGCCGGTGAGCGCGACCTCGCCGAGGGCGTGGTCCAGCTCAAGGACATGGAGTCGGGCGAGCAGACGGCGGTGCCGCTGGACCAGATCGCCGACCTTCGCCGAGGAGGGGGGCGAGCTGGTGCTGCGGGTCGCCGACCGGGTCGCCCCCCGCTTCGAGCACGCCGACCTGAGCGGTGAGCCGGACCCCCGGCGGGCCGCCCTGGAGCGGTCCGCCGCGGTGCGGCGGGAGCCGATGGACCTGTCGGCGGGGCCGCTCTTCCGGGTCCTGCTGTGTCGTACCGGGCCCGCCGAGCACATGCTGACCTTGTTCATCCACCACATCCTGGCGGACGGCTGGTCGCTGGGCGTCCTGTGGGAGGACCTCGGACGGCTCTACAGCCGGCGGCTGGGCCAGGGGCCGGCGCCGGAGCCTGCCGGGCTGCCCTATCGCGAGCACGCCGCGCTCCAGAGCGCGCGGCAGCGCACACCCGAGGCGCGCGCCGAGCTGGACCGGTGGCTGGAGCGGCTGCGCGGGGTCGAGGCGGACAGCTCGCTGCGGGCCGACCTCGCCCGTCCGCCGGTGCCCTCCTTCCGAGGGCGGACGTTGCAGCTGGAGCTCCCGGCCGAGCTGGCCGGTGCGCTGCGGGAGGCCGCCAGGAGCACGGGCAACAGCCTGTTCATGCTGCTGGCGGCCGGATTCGCGGCGGACCTCGCGCACTACGACCGGCGGACGGAGGTGGTCGTCGCCACGCAGTCCTCCGGCCGGGCGGACCCGCGCGTGGCGCGCACGGTCGGCTTCTTCGTCGACACCCTGCCGCTGCGCTTCGAACTGGAGGGCGATCCGACGCTCGCCCAGGTGGTCGAGCAGGCCAGGGAGGGGACGCTCGCGGCGTACGCGGCCGAGTACGTCACCTACGACCAGCTGGCGCAGGAGCTGAGCCCGTCGGGCGACCGCTCCAGGAACCCGCTGGCGCAGGTCGCCTTCCAGCTGATGAACGTGCCGATCCCGCCGGTGGTCTTCGGCGACCTGACGGTGCGGCGCCGGTGGGACACCACCTCGGCGGCGAAGTTCGACCTCAACGTGATGCTGGTGCCCGACGGCGAGGGCCTGCTCGGCCTGGTCACCTACGCGGTGGACCTGTTCGAGGAGGAGACCGTCCGGGAGATCTGGCGGACGTACCTGCACGTGCTGCGGCTGCTGGTCCGCGACCCGCAGGCCCGGCTGTGGCGGCTGCCGCTGCTGGACGGCGAACGGCAGGCCGAGGTCGCGGCCCGGTCGGTGGGCCCGGCCCTGCCGGCCGACGGCGCGGCCGATCTGCTGGCAGTGCTGGAGCGCTGGTCGCGGCAGGACGGTGGACGGACCGCCGTCACCGCGGCCGGGCGCCGGATCGGCTACGCCGAGCTGTGGTCCGCCTCGGGAGCGGTCGCGGCGGCGCTGCGCGAGGCGGGCACGGAGCCGGGCGAGGTGGTGGCGGTGGCCTGCGCCGCGCGGGCCGACACGGTGCTCGCCGTGGTCGGTGCCTGGCGGGCGGGGGCGGCCGTCCTCGTCCTGGAGCCGGGGCCGCTCCGGCCGCGCGCCGCGGACCTGCTCGACGAGCTGAAGGTGACCACCGGTGTGCTCGGCCCCGGCGAGCCGCCGCGCGTCCCCGGATTGCGCTGGGTCGCGACCGGCGGCGCCGCCGCCGAGGTGCCCCGGGAGTGGGCGGCCGGCCCGGACGCCACGGCCTACGTCGTCAGTACCTCCGGCTCCACGGGCCGGCCCCGCGCCGTCGCGGCGTCGATGGGGGCGTTCGCCGGCCATGTGCTGCGCGGCGCGGCCGAGCTGGACCGTGACCGGGTGGTGGTGCAGGTGCCGCCGCCGAGCTTCGACCCG
This sequence comes from Streptomyces sp. NPDC002690, assembly GCF_053592415.1. Classification (NCBI taxonomy): domain Bacteria; kingdom Bacillati; phylum Actinomycetota; class Actinomycetes; order Kitasatosporales; family Streptomycetaceae; genus Streptomyces; species Streptomyces sp. NPDC002690. The sequence continues at coordinate 8,919 of NZ_JBSFVR010000233.1, forward strand.
GGCATGCGGGACGTTTTCACCACGCTGGCGGCCGGCGCCGAGCTGGTGATCCCCGACGGTGTGGAGGACAACCCCGTGGACGCGGTGGCGTCGGCCCTGGCCGAAGGCCGCGCCGACACCCTGCTCGCGGCGGTGCCCGGGGTCCTGGAGGCCGTCGCCCTGCAACTGGACCGGCAGGGCGTCCGGCCGGCGCTGCGGACCGTCCGCTGCTGCGGCGAGGCGCTGCCCCGCTCGGTCGCGGAGCTGACGGTGCGCGTCCTGGGCTGCGTGCCGCACAACGACTACGGGCCCAGCGAGGCCACCATGGTCAGCGTCTCCGGTCACACCGATCCGGACCGGGTACGCGCCACGACGATGCCGATCGGACAGCCGCTGCCGGGCGTCGGCGCCTGGGTGCTCGGACCGGCGGGGCAGCTGCTGCCGCCGTGCTTCACCGGCGAGATCCACCTGTCGGGGCCACATCTGACGGCCGGTTACCTCGGCGACCCCGGGGCCACCGCCGAGCGGTTCGTGCACCACCCGGGCATCGCGGACGGCGAACGGCTGCACCGTACCGGCGACCTCGGCCGGTACGCGCCGGACGGCCGGCTGCACTGGCTGGCCCGCGCCGACCGGCAGGCCAAGGTCCGCGGCATGCGGATCGACCTGGTCGAGGTCGAGACGGTGCTGAGCGGCCACCCCGCCGTGCTCGACGCGGTCGCCGCTCCGCACGGCGAGGGCACCCGGGCCAGGCTCGTCGCGTACGCGGTCGCACCCGGCGCCACGGGCACCGAGCTGCGCGACCACCTGCGCGCCCGGCTGCCCCGGGGCTCGGTGCCCTCGGTGGTGGAGCTGGTCGAGGCGATCCCGCGCAGCTCCCGCGGCAAGGTGCAGTGGTCACTGCTGCCGGAGCCGCGCCCGGTGAGGACGGGGTCCGCGCCGCTCACCGAGGCGTTCGAGGCGGAGGTCGCCGAGATCTGGCGGGAGGTCCTGGGCCGCGCCGAGGTGAGCGCCGAGGACGACTTCTTCGACCTGCTCTCCGCGGAGGACGACTTCTTCGAGCTCGGTGGCCATTCGCTGGCGGCGATGCGGCTGGCCGCCCGGCTCACCGTGCTGGCCGGGCGGCAGGTGACCGTCCAGGACGTCTTCGAGTACCCGACCCTGCGCGAACTCGCCGCCTTCGCACGTCCCCTGACCGATGCTCCGTGACCGATACCTCCGGCCGATGCGCCATCGCCCGTGCCCCGGCCGATGCCACCTGGCCCGATGCCCCTGCCCGATGCGCCCGACACGGACGACTGACCGGACGACGAGATGACGAATCCTGTGCCCACATCCCCTTCCCCGGACGGGGACGCCACCTTGCTGTTCTGCCTGCCGTACGCCGGCGGCAGCAGCGTGGCGTTCCGCTCCTGGCCCGACGAGCTGCCCGGCCACGAGGTCGTCACCACCGACTATCCGGGGCACCTGCTACGCCCGGGCGAGCGGCTCGTGCGGAGCATGGACCGGATGGTCGACCTGCTCTGCGGCGAACTGGTGGATCGCTGGGACCGCCCGTTCGTGCTGCTGGGCTCCAGCATGGGAGCGCTGGTGGCCTTCGAACTGGCGCGGCGGGCCGAGGCGGTGGGCCGGCCGCCGGCCGCCGTGGTCCTGCTGTCGTGCGCGGCGCCCAGCCTGCTGCCGCTGCTGCCACCGGTCGCCGGGCTCGCAGACGAGGCGTTCCTCGCCTCCTTCGCCGCCCGTTACGGCGGTCCGGCGCACCACCTGCTGGACGACCCGGCCTCGCGCGATCTGCTGCTGCCGATCGTGCGGGCCGACATGGAGCTGTTCGAGGACTACGCCCGGTCGTGCCCCGCACCGGTGAGCTGCGACCTGATCGTGGTCGCCGGCGCGGACGATCCCGTGGTGACCCCGGACTCCGCGCGCGCCTGGGAGGACTTCTCCAAAGGCAGGGTGGACACCCTGACCGTTCCCGGCGGTCACTTCGTCGTCGAGTCGAACACCGCCGAGGTGACGGCCGCCCTGCGTCCCCTGCTCGACCGGCGGCTCCCAACCGCCCGGGTCGTGTTCTGAAAGGAGCGCCGTCCGCCCGGAGGGCGGGGCCGGCGGGACTTTCAGAACACGCCCCAGTCCATCCGGTCGCTCGGTCCCAGGGGCGCCCGGTCCGTGTTTCCCACCCCTTCCCGGGCTCCCCGAGGCGCCCGCCAGCACCAGGAGACCGCAGATGCTGAATCTCGGACCATTCAACGCCGGGATGCTCGACAAGCAGCTCCTCGCCGGCCTGACCACGGGCATGGCAGCGGTGGACAAGGCCCTCTTGGCTGCCACCGACACCGACTACCCGCCGGTCACGGAGACCTCGCGCTACCTGCTGGACGCCGGCGGCAAGCGTTTCCGCCCGGCGCTCTCCCTGCTCGCCGCGCAGTACGGCGACCCCGGCGCCCCGGGCGTCGTACCGACCGCCGCCGCCTGCGAGCTGACCCACCTGGCCACCCTGCACCACGACGACGTGATGGACGAGGCGCATCTGCGGCGGGGCGTACCGAGCGCCAACTCCCGCTGGGGCAACACGGTCTCGATCCTCACCGGCGACTTCCTGTTCTCCAAGGCCTCGCAGATCCTCGCGGGGTTCGGCCCCGAGGCGGTGATGATCCAGACGGTGACCTTCGAACGGCTGGTCACCGGCCAGATCAAGGAGACCCTCGGACCGCGCGAGGACGACGACCCGCTCAAGCACTACTTCGACGTCATCGTCGACAAGACCGGCTCGCTGATCGCCACGTCCGCGCGGTTCGGCGCGCTGATGTCCGGAGCGGACCGCCAGATCGTCTCCGACCTCACCGAGTTCGGTGAGCACATCGGTGTGGCCTTCCAGCTCGCCGACGACATCCTCGACATCACCAGCGACAGCGAGCAGTCGGGCAAGACGCCCGGCACCGACCTGCGGGAGGGCGTGGCGACACTGCCCGTGCTCCACCTGCGGGCCGACGCGGGCCCGCAG
>NZ_JBSFVR010000234.1:0-11897 GCF_053592415.1 Streptomyces sp. NPDC002690
CGAACGGGGCGATGCCGCCCTCGCCGAGGCGGAGATGCGCCAAGCGCTCCGGGAGCTGGAGACGGCCGGGCGGCCGTGGCGCGGTTCCCGTACCCGTGCCCTGCTGGCCCAGATCCTCGTCGCGCGGGGCGAGCCCGAGGAGGCCACGGAGCTTCTGCACCAGGTGCTCTCCGACGTGGTCCGTCACGACGACACCGAGTTCGAACTGGCAGGGGTGTACGCCCTGCTCGGCCATGCCGCCACGCATCTGGGCAACCAGGCCGACGCGGTCCGCCACCTGTCGGAGGCCGCCGCCCGGTACGACCAGGACGAGGAGTACGAGCGGGCCACCGGGATACGGCTCCAGCTCGCCGATGTCCTGGCGCGTTCCGGGCAGGAGGCCGACGCCGTCGCGGTGCTGGAATCGGTGCTCTCCCAGGATGCTCAGTCCTCGATCGACGAGCGCATGCTCGCCCAGGCCCGGTTGCTGCTGGCTCGCGGTATGCGTGAGCTGGAGGAGTTCCTGCCCGCCGCCGAGGAGTTCCTGCGTCTCGCGGACACCGTGGCGGCCTGGGAGGACGACCGGCAGACCCTCACCCTGGTGGCGGCCGAGACCGCGATCACGCTGGCCATGGCCGACCGCTGGGACGCGGCCGGCTCGGCGTACGACCGCGCCCTCGCGGCCCACTCCGAGGCACCGAACCCGTCGCTGATCAGGCACATGATGTGCGAGTTCGCCCGGCTCGTCATGGCCTTCCGGGGAACCGACGGCCTGGACACCGCACTGGAGCACCTGACTCGGGCCGAGCAGGTCCGGCCCGTCGGCCAGGACGCCTCCGAGTCCTTCGCCCCCTGGTACGAGGACGGAGCGGTGCACTATCGCCGCGCGAGGGTCCTGGCGGAGGCCGAGCGCTTCCCCGAGGCACTCGCCGCCGCCGAGGCGTCCATCGCCTCCTACGACCAGGGCGGGGAGGACGGTGAGGTACCGCGCGCCGAGTCCGTCCGCATCGCTGCTCTGATCGAGGGGAACGGCCTCGACCGGCGCGAGGACGCGATCGCCCGGCTGACGGCCGCGGCGGCACGCTGCCGCGCGGCGGGGATCGACGAGGCCGCACGGATACTCGACGCCCTGCGCGCCGAGTACCTGAAGCAGCGGCAGGGCTGAGCTCCGCCGGGGCTGGATCGACGGCTTCATCCCGGGAGCCTCCGGCGGCGGGATGCTCCTCGTGCACGACGAGCGCCTCCTCGCCCTCGTGGACGGCTGGCTGACCGGCGTACCCGAGCACGCCTTCGCGGACGTGCTGCCGCTGCTCCGCCGCACCTTCTCCGTGTACGAACCCGGTGTGCGGCGCACCCTGGGGGAGCTGGCCCGCCGGGGACCGGCCGCAGGCGGTCGGGCGCGCGGGCCCGGTACGGAAGCCGCTCTGCCCGGCTACGGCCCGGAGCTGGACGGGCCCCGCGCCGACGCCGTACTCCCGGTGCTCCGCCTGGTCCTCGGGCCCGGACGGGTCCCGGAGCACACCGGGCGCGCCGCGGCCGAACCCTGTCCCGCCGAACCCTGTCCCGCCGAACCCCGGCAGGCCCGACCGAGTGCAGGAGCTGATCGACCGTGACGGAAGGCATCCCCGGGTCGGGGCGGGCACCGGAGCCCCCGCACGCCGTGTCCGAGCGGACACCCGCCGACGAGCGGCTGAGGAGGTGGCGGCTGGTGCTGGGCTCCGACAGTGCGGAGTCCACCGGCCACACCCCCGAGGGCCGGGACGCGGCGATGGACCGTACCCTCACCGCGCTCTACGGCGGCGGGAAGCACCCGGGCGCCCGCGCACCCGGCGAGCGCGGGGCCGGACTCGGCGCGTCCGCTCCGGCCGCGGCCCGTTGGCTCGGCGACATCCGTACGTACTTCCCCTCCCCGGTCGTCCAGGTCATGCAGCGGGACGCGATCGAGCGGCTCGGCCTCGCCGCCCTGCTCCTGGAACCCGAGATGCTGGACGCGGTCGAAGCCGACGTCCACCTCGTCGGCACTCTCCTCTCACTCGGCGGGGCGATGCCGGAGACCACGCGGGAGACGGCCCGCGCGGTGGTGCGCAAGGTCGTCGCCGACCTGGAGAAGAGGCTGGCGAGCCACACCCGGGCGACCCTCACCGGCGCTCTCGACCGGTCCGCGCGGACGAGCAGACCGCGCCACCGCGACATCGACTGGAACCGCACCGTCCGCGCCAACCTCAAGAACTGGGTCCCGCTCCCCGGGGTGGACGGCGCGGACCCGACGAGCGGCGCGGCCGGCACCGGCACCGTGGTCCCGGAGCGGCTCATCGGTTACGGCCGGGCGGGCCGGGCCGTGCGCAAGGAGGTGGTCCTCTGCGTCGACCAGTCGGGTTCGATGGCCGCCTCCGTGGTCCACGCGGCCGTCTTCGGGGCGGTCCTCGCCTCGATGCGCTCGCTGGACACCCGGCTGATCGTCTTCGACACGGCCGTCGTGGATCTCACCGACCGGCTGGACGACCCCGTCGACGTGCTCTTCGGTACCCGGCTCGGCGGCGGTACGGACATCAACCGGGCTCTCGCCTACTGCCAGGCGAGGATCACCCGCCCCGCCGACACCGTCGTCGTGCTGATCAGCGATCTCTACGAAGGAGGGATACGCGACCGGGTGCTCCAGCGGGTCGCGGCGATGAGGGATGCCGGAGTGGAGTTCGTGGCGCTGCTCGCGCTCTCGGACGAGGGGGCGCCCGCGTACGACCGCGACCACGCGGCGGCTCTGGCCGCCGTGGGGGTACCCGCGTTCGCCTGTACCCCCGACCTCTTCCCGGAGGTGATGGCGGCGGCCCTGGAGAAGCGCCCTCTGCCGGTCCCGGAGCGGTAGCGCCCTAGCGGTGCGGCCCCGCGCCCGGACCGCGAGGGTGGTCCTTCTCTCACCGGCCCGAGGGTTGAGGGGACGCGTCCGCGGTCGTCGCCCCGCCCGTTCCGCCCGCACCCCCGCTGACCAGCGTGGCCACCGGTGCGAGACCGTGCCGTTTTGTCCCCTCCGGCCCGGTCACCAGCAAGGTCTGTGACCGTAATCACCGCTCGTGCGCGATCTCCGATTTAGGGTCGGGCGGAGCGCGGGGATAACCTGCCGGATGGACATGCCGCGTACCGGACACCGTGTACGCATTCCTGGTGACAGCGCAGTCACGTTTGCCCCTCGCGGCACGCCCACGCATCAAACCAACCGCGAGACCACTAAAAGGGACGGACGCGCGTGGACCTGTTCGAGTACCAGGCGAGGGACCTCTTCGCCAAGCACGGTGTACCGGTGCTGGCCGGTGAAGTCATCGACACGCCTGAGGCAGCCCGCGAGGCGACCGAGCGGCTGGGCGGCAAGTCCGTCGTCAAGGCCCAGGTGAAGGTCGGCGGTCGTGGCAAGGCCGGCGGCGTCAAGCTCGCCGCCACGCCGGACGAGGCAGTCGCCCGGGCGACGGACATCCTCGGCATGGACATCAAGGGCCACACGGTCCACAAGGTGATGATCGCCGAGCTGTCCCCCGAGATCGAGGCCGAGTACTACGTCTCGTACCTCCTCGACCGCACCAACCGCACCTTCCTGGCCATGGCCTCGGTGCAGGGCGGCATGGACATCGAGGAGGTCGCGGAGAAGACCCCCGAGGCCCTCGCGAAGGTCCCGGTCAACGCCGTCGACGGCGTCGACATCGTCAAGGCCCGCGAGATCGTGGCCCAGGCGAAGTTCCCGGCCGACGTCGCCGAGGGTGTCGCCGAGGCGCTGGTGACCCTGTGGGACACCTTCGTCGCCGAGGACGCGCTCCTCGTCGAGGTCAACCCGCTGGTGAAGACCAAGGACGGCCGCATCCTGGCCCTGGACGGCAAGGTCTCGCTCGACGAGAACGCCGACTTCCGCCAGCCCGGTCACGAGGCGCTCGAGGACAAGGCCGCGGCCAACCCCCTCGAAGCCGCCGCGAAGGCAAAGAACCTCAACTACGTCAAGCTCGACGGCGAGGTCGGCATCATCGGTAACGGTGCCGGTCTGGTCATGTCGACCCTGGACGTCGTCGCGTACGCCGGTGAGAACCACGGCAACGTGAAGCCCGCCAACTTCCTCGACATCGGTGGCGGCGCCTCCGCCGAGGTCATGGCGAACGGCCTGGAGATCATCCTCGGCGACTCGGACGTCAAGTCCGTGTTCGTCAACGTCTTCGGTGGCATCACCGCGTGTGACGAGGTCGCCAACGGCATCGTCCAGGCGCTCGCGCTGCTGGAGAGCAAGGGCGAGAAGGTCGAGAAGCCGCTCGTCGTGCGTCTCGACGGCAACAACGCGGAGCTGGGTCGCAAGATCCTTTCCGACGCCAACCACCCGCTGGTCCAGCGTGTGGACACCATGGACGGCGCGGCCGACAAGGCCGCCGAGCTCGCCGCGGCTGCGAAGTAAGGACGAGGGACTCCACACCATGGCTATCTTCCTCACCAAGGACAGCAAGGTCATCGTCCAGGGGATGACCGGCGCCACGGGCATGAAGCACACCAAGCTCATGCTGGCCGACGGCACCAACATCGTCGGTGGCGTGAACCCGCGCAAGGCCGGCACGACCGTCGACTTCGACGGCACCGAGGTCCCGGTCTTCGGCTCCGTCGCCGAGGCGATGGAGAAGACGGGCGCCGACGTGTCCGTCCTCTTCGTGCCGCCGGCCTTCGCGAAGGCCGCCGTCGTCGAGGCGATCGACGCCGAGATCCCCCTCGCCGTCGTCATCACCGAGGGCATCGCCGTCCACGACTCCGCCGCCTTCTGGGCGTACGCGGGCTCGAAGGGCAACAAGACCCGGATCATCGGCCCGAACTGCCCGGGTCTGATCACCCCCGGCCAGTCCAACGCCGGCATCATCCCGGGCGACATCACCAAGCCCGGCCGCATCGGTCTCGTGTCCAAGTCCGGCACGCTGACCTACCAGATGATGTACGAGCTCCGTGACATCGGCTTCTCCTCCGCCGTCGGCATCGGTGGCGACCCGGTCATCGGCACGACGCACATCGACGCCCTCGCGGCGTTCGAGGCGGACCCCGACACCGACCTCATCGTCATGATCGGTGAGATCGGTGGCGACGCCGAGGAGCGTGCCGCCGACTTCATCGCGAAGAACGTCACGAAGCCGGTCGTCGGCTACGTCGCGGGCTTCACCGCGCCCGAGGGCAAGACCATGGGCCACGCCGGCGCCATCGTCTCCGGCTCCTCCGGCACCGCCGCCGCGAAGAAGGAGGCCCTTGAGGCCGCCGGCGTGAAGGTCGGCAAGACGCCGACCGAGACCGCCAAGCTGGCGCGCGAGATCCTCGGCGCCTGATCACGGGCAGCGCGGCGGCCTCGCCGCCGCACCCCGTGTGAACGCGTCACGACGGCGCGGTCCCGTACCCCTCTCGACCTGGGGTACGGGACCGCGCCGTTTCGTCGTTCCGGACGTCCGGCTCCGGAAGGAGGAGCGAGACGTCCGCTCAGCGGCAGGTTGTCAGCGGAGCAGCGGCACCACGCGTTCCGGTCCGTGTACGAGTTCCTCGCGCAGGGACGCCTGAAGCTCCAGGTCCTGCTCGGTCAAGCGCTGCGGGCCGCCGCGCGGGGGGACGCCGCCGACGCGTTCGGCGGGGGAGAGGGGTTCCTCGTACCGGGTCGGCGCGGTGTGCAGGGTGAAGGCGGTCGCACCGATGAGCAGGGCGGCGAAGGCGATGGCCGCCCGGGTCCACAGCTGGGCCTTGCGCTCGCTCCCGGCGCGTACCGCCTTCGGGGCGGGCAGGGCGGGCGGCGGTTCGACGGCCGCGAGGGTGTGGAGCCGCTCGCGCAGCCGGGCGGAGAGCTCTGTGGACGACGGGGCTTCGGCCAGTTCGGGCAGCCGCTCGGCGAGTGCGGCACGCGCGTTCACCAGCCGCCCGGCGGCGGCCGGTGTGCTCGCCTCCGTCTCGGCCGCCGTCTCCGGCAGATCGAGCCCGACCCCGTCGTACAGCAGCACCGTGCGACGGGAAGTCGGAGGAAGCGCGAGAAACGCTTCCAGCGTCGCCCTCCGCTCCGGGTCGGCGGGCGGTGCGTCCGGGTGGCGGTGGACGCGGTGCACCCGGCGCCACGGAGACAGCGCGTAGTCGTGCGCGGCTGCCCGCACCCAGCCCGCCGGGTCCGGGTCCGTGGCGACCTCGGGCCACCGCTCCCACGCCGTGTGGAACGCGCGTTCCACGGATTCCTGGGACAGGAGCCGGCGCCCGGTCAGCAGAAAGGTCTGGCCCGCCAGTTCGGGGGCGGTCCGGTGGTAGAGCGCGTCGAAAGCCCCCTCCGGGGCCGGCCCCGGAGGCGCGCCCGGTTCGGGCTCCACCGGAACGGCGCCGTCGGGGGCCGCGGCGGCATCGGGCGGTACCGTGACGCGGTCGCCGGGGTCCGCGGCGGCTCGCTCCGGGGAATCCTGGTCCGGAGAGTCCTGGTCCGGGGAATCCTGGTCCGGAGAGTCCTGGTCCGGGGAATCCTGGTCCGGGGAGGGGGCGTCCTGGCGCGGGGACGGCGTGGGATCGGGGTCGGGCGGGGACATGGAGGTGCTCCCGGTGGCTACGGCGACAGGGGGTGGCGCCGCGGCGGCTGCCGTACCGGGCGCGGTGGGAGGCCCGGGCGGCGCGGAGGTGCTCACGGGGGCCGGTGGGTGGTCGGCGCACCCGATGAACCGGGCGTACGCCATCCGCTTGCGCCCTCGTGGGGCCGTACGTCCCGACTCCCAGGACCGGACGGTGGCCGGAGTGACCCCGACCGCGGAAGCCACCTGCTCCTCGCTCAGCGATCTCGCCTCGCGCAGCCTCCGCCGCTCCTTGGGAGGCGGCAGCGGAACGTCGGCGGTGCCGGTCGCACTCTCCGTCACGGGTGGCCCCCCGTAGGGCATGTGTCGAGAGTCCCGCCTGTCCGGCGGCGTCTGGCACGCACGCTCGCCGTGTTGTCGGGATCGCCCCGATACATCCAGTATCGAGGCGACCCTCCGCCTTGCGATCGCACGCACCGGACGCCGCCGGACCCGCCCTCCGGGCGGACGGCGCCACTTTCGGCACACGCCCTAACACTGCACCGGGTGAAAAAGTACATAAACGTATATTGGGCGACACGACGCCCGTTCGCCCGTTACACGGATTCAGCGCGTGTCGTTGGCAGCATGGCGAGCGTGACCCAAGTGACCGATCGCAGCCCGATGTTGTCCTCCGGACGCGGCAGGGCCGCAGCCCTGGCCTCCGCGCTCCTGCGCGGTTCGATCGCGGCCGGACTCGGTCTCGGCACCCTCACCGTCCTCCTGCTGGGACTCTGGATCAGCTCGCCGTACTCCGACGCCGGCCCCGGCCGGGCGGTGCGCACGGCGGCGGCCCTGTGGCTGCTCTCGCACGGTGCCGAACTCCTCAGGACCGACACCCTCAGCGGTGTCCCCGCCCCGGTGGCGACCGTTCCCCTGATGCTGATGGTGCTCCCGGTGTGGCTGCTGCACCGGGCCGCCCGTGACGCGCTGGACGCGGCGGACCCGGTGACCCCGGTGGACGCGACGGAGGACCGGCCGCCCTCGGCCGCCGCCGTCTGCTGCGCGGTGATGACCGGCTATCTGCTGGTGGTCGCGGGAGCCGTGGTCTTCGTACGGTCGGCTCCGCTGCGCGTGGACACCGGGGCTTCGGCCACGCTGGCGTTCCCCCTGGTGGCGGTGGTGGCGGGCGCCGCGGCGGCCGGGGTGTGGACGGCGTCCGGCCGGCCGCTGGGCGCCACCCCTTCGTGGGCGCCACTGCGGGTCCAGGAGGCGGTGGCCCGTACCCTCTTCCGCGACCGGGCAGAGGCGGCGACCAGGTCGGCGCTGGCGGGGCTCGCGGTGCTGCTCGGCGGCGGCGCGCTGCTCGTCGCGGTGGGGCTCGTACGGAACGGGGCCGCGACCGAGGAATCGTTCCTGGCGCTCTCCGACGAGCCGTCAGGGCAGGTCGCGGTGTTGCTGCTCGCGCTGGCGCTGGTACCGAACGCGGCGGTGTGGGCGGCGTCGTACGGACTCGGGCCCGGCTTCTCGCTCGGTACGGCGGCGACGGTCGCGCCCCTCGGCTTCTACGGCGACCCCGCCCTGCCCGGGTTCCCGCTGCTGGCGGCCCTGCCGCAACCGGGTCCGGGGACGACCGTGAACGCGGCGGCCGGAGTGGTCCCCCTGGCGGCGGCTGTCGCCCTCGCCTGGTTCACCGTACGCAGGGCGGCCCCGCTGTACGGAGCGCGCGAGGATGCCTGGAGTCCGGGGGAGACCGCGCTGGTCACAGGTCTCGCGGCGATCGGCTGCGGCGTGGGCGCGGCGGCTCTGGCCGCCCTCGCGGGCGGGCCGATGGGGACCCGGGCGCTCGCCGAGTTCGGACCGGTCTGGTGGCTGACCGGCCCCGCCGCGGCGATCTGGACCGCCGTACTCGGAGTTCCCACGGCGCTGCTGATGCGGTCCTGGCGACTGCGTGAACAGACCTGGGGCTGGCGCGGGGAGGCGGCCGAGGCGGTGCGGGGAGCGGGAGTCGCGAGCGCGGTGCCGGAGAAAGTGGCGGCACCGGAGTGGACGGCGCTCCCGGCGCGCACGTTCGGTTCATGGCGGTCGGGGGCCTTGTCCGGAACATCGTCCGGGGCATCGTCCGGGGCCGTTCCCGAGGCGGCCTCCCCGGGCGGGGGCGCCGAAGTGTCCACCGGAGGAGGCCGGGAGGACGCGCGCCCCTGGTGGAACCCGCGCCTCCCCTGGCGGAAGCCCGGGAAACCGGACGCCTCGACCACCGGGGTGCCGCCCGCTCCTCCGGCCTCCGCGAGCCCGGCACCCGGTGAGGCCGCGGACGGGACGCCCGGCCACGTCGGACGCGTCGGACCGGAGCACCCGGCCGAGGCACCCGCCGCGCCGGCCGCCGCTCCCCCGGCTCCACCCGTCGCCCCCTCGGTACCCCCCGTCGCGCCCGCCGAACCGGGGTCCGAGCAGTACGACTTCCTGCCGAGGTCGGAGCCCGCGGGCCGTTCCGAGCCGGAGGACCCACGGCCGACGACGGACGGCGCGACAACCTGAGGCTGCCGCGCCGTCGCGCCGGTCGGGTTCCTGCCGATGTGCCCTACGGGTGCCGTGGTCGGCGGGGTGGTGCGCCGGGTACGGGTCAGCTCGCGGTGCAGGTGACCGTCGGCCAGGTCCAGGTGCCGTTGGTCTGGATCGTCACGCCCCAGTTGTTGCCGCTGCCGTTCGGTTTGGCGACGAGCTGCTGGGCGCTCGGATAGCTGGCCCCGATGTTCCAGGTGGAGAGGACCTTCTCGGGCGAGGGCACGTTCATGGTCACGGTCCAGTTGCTGGAGCCGCTGACGGAGACGTTGAGGTTGTAGCGGTCGCTCCACTTGTCCCCTGCGGAGAGCGTCGCGGTGCAACCACCGCTCGTACCGCCGCCGGTGCCACCGCCCGTGCCGCCACCGCCGGTGCTGCCGCCGGTGCCGTCGACCGTGATGTTGGAGCTACCACTGCTCTGGTAGCCCTCGGTGGCGAGCACCATGTAGTGGTTGAACGAACCGAGCGGCATGCCCTTGCTCGCCCAGGCGTCGAAGTGGTTGCCCGTGGTGATGGTGCCGCCGGTCTTCTTGGACTGCCGGACGCTCCAGTACTGCTTGAACGTCTTGTTGTCCCCCTCGATGGACGGGGCGTTGGTCCGGGTCGTCTCGTAAATGTCGTAGGTGCCGCCGTCGGTGGTCACCGTCCCCTTGAGGGTGCCGGTGGGCCGGTAGGTGCCCCAGTTGTCGACGACGTAGTACTCGACGAGCGGGTTGGAGGTCCACCCGTAAAGGGCCAGATAGGCGTTGCCGGACGGGTTGAACGTGCCGGTGTAGTTCACGCTCCGGCGTCCGCCGTTGCTCCATCCCTTACCGGCGACGAAGTTGCCGACGTTGCTCCAGTTGGTGCTGTAATTCCCGCCGGAACCGAGGTTCATGGAGACCGATCCGCCACCGTCGGACCAGTACGAGTAGTAATAGCCGTTGTTGGTGCCGGTCTGGTTCGTGTTGATCGTGGTGTCGGCGTTGGCGGTGCCCGGCAGGATCAGCGCGGTCGCCGCGGCGGCCAGGGCGAAGGCCCGGCCGAGGAGCTTGAAGCGGCTGAGACCGCGGCTCCTCGAACGAGTGGTGCCTTCCTTCATGAACATGCTTCCTCCTTGTGCGGACTGGCCGGAGGCCAGGTGGCGAGACGTCACCCCGACCCGGAAATGTCATGGACGCGTCAGGTGGTGAGCCGCGTCGGCGTAGGGGGTGACGCGGCGGGTGGAGCGTTCCTGGTGCGGCCGGGAGCCGGAAGGGCGAGTCGTCGTGCGGGTGCCTCAAATCGACGGCCTTTGAGGTCTGTCAGCGACGTCAGTGTTGATTCGGCGCCCTTGGGTGTCAATGGTTTCGGCAGTCATCGCGAAAAACTTTTTTGCCCCAGTGGGGAGGTGGGAGTGTGTTTTCGCAGGTCAAGGCAAGGGTTATCCGGAGTGGAGAGATCGAGGTTTGGATAATCGCTGGATACGAGAAGTTATAAGGGGCTGGCTTGAGGGGCGGAATTCGAAACTTTTCGAAAGTTTTTCGGGCGCGCCTGGGTATGTCGGAATGCGTATCCGAGGGGGTATCGGGGCGGTGGGGCGGTGGTGAGTGGCCGGCGGGGGCGTCGGGCGGCGTGCGAGGCGGCGTGCACCGGGAGGTGAGCTCCAGGAGGCGTGCCGGGTTACGGGGCATGCGGGACGCGCCCCGGCTCCACGTGGTCGAGGTGGCCGGATTTCGCCCTCACGCGCCCGTCCTGCCCCTGCCCGTACGCCCTGGCGGGCACGTCCCCGCCCGTACGCCCTCACGGGCACGCCCCTGTCCGTACACCCCGCACGCACGCACGCCCGCCCTCACGTGCACGCCTCCTCCTGGCGCGAGCGGCGCGCGCCATGCGAACGGCCCGGCTCCTGGGTCGGGAGCCGGGCCGTGTCCGGTTGCGGGGGAGGGGGTGGGTCAGTTCTTGACGCCGAAGATCGGTTCGAGCGGGTCCGGCAGGAGGTCGTTGCAGGCCAGTGCGCTGGAGCGGGTCAGGGCGTCGTTCACGCAGGTGTAGTAGTCGCGGTAGACCAGCTCGACCGTGAACGTCCCGGCCACCATCAGCAGCGCCAGCAGCGCGGTCACCAGCCCGCTGACGGCGGCGGTGGTCTGCGGCTTGCCGACGGCTCCCGGTACGGGGCGCCCGAGCTGACCGCCCGGCGGCACGGAACCGGGCGTGGGCTGTCCGGCGGACGCGCCGGGGGCACCGCCCGCCGTCGGCGCACCGGCGGCGGGAGCCGTTCCGGCCTGGCCGGAACCCGCCGTACCGTCGGCCGGGGTGGGCGGCTTCGGCTCGGCGCGCAGGGAGCTGATCGCCCAGTACGTGCCGAGCGCGCCGAGCAGCAGGGCGATCTCCGGGAAGCCGAACAGGACGAAGAAGAACGCCCACATCCCGCTGAGCACCGCGTAACGGGCGCGGCGTTGGGAGGGATCGGTGGGGTCCCACCGCATTCCGCCCCGGCCGCCGTCGGGCCGCTCCGGACCGCCGCCGGCATCGGGGCGCCGGCCGAACTCGCCGCCCTCGCGGCCCGGCTGCCGGTCGCTCCACTGGCTGCCCCAGACGGGGCGGTTGTCGGACGGGCGACCGTCGGACGGGCCGTTGCCGTTGCCGTTGCCCTGGCCGTTCCCGCCGCCTTGGCCGCCTCCCTGGCCGCCGTGGGCCGAGGGGTGGCGGGGCCGCCAGGGCTGGTCGGGCCGCCCCTGCGGGGGCGCGGCGAACGGGTTGTCGTCAACGGGCGGGGTGGGAGCGCCGGGCGCGGGGCGGCTACTCGGACGAGCCTCCTTTCTAGGTCCGGCTCGTACCCCCACTTCTTGATCACACAGGAGAAACACCATGGCGAAGCCGCCTGTGCGC
>NZ_JBSFVR010000235.1:0-11873 GCF_053592415.1 Streptomyces sp. NPDC002690
GGTATTCCCCCTGATTCCCTGGTGGGGCTGGCCCCCGTACCGGCCCGGACGGGGCGGCCGGGCCCTCACGGGGGAGGCCGTGGAGCACGGGGCGTCGGTGTGTCCTCGGCGCCGCGCGACCGGGGGGTCCGGCATCCGTACCTGCCACTCGGTGGCGGGGACGGACCGCACCCGACCCGCTGCGCCGCACAACCGGATCACGGCAGCCGCCGGTCCCCGCACAGGAAATGCCGACAGGCCCCTTCCCGGCCCATGACGCGACCACGAACCTTTCTCGTGGATTCACTTGCTTTCCCGTGCACGGGAAAGCGTCACCGCCATTCCGGGGAATCGACGGAATGCATGGCACGAAGCGCGGTCAACCGTGAGGACACAGGTACGACAGGTAAGTCAAGACTTACCTTGAGGGAGAATTCACCGTATGGTGCGGCTCGAATCGAAGGAGTCCCTCGTTGCCGAACACAAATGATTCTGCCGTGCGTGCGGTTGAATCGGAGCAAGATTATGTGTCCTCGTTGTATGAACTGCTCACCGAGCGGATTTCCGAGGCGCGCGCGAGCCGGGCGAGTGTGCTGAAGGCCCCGGCGGACGGCGCCGGCGAGGCGTACGAGAGAGAGGTCGCCGCCGACCGCCTGACCAAGGAGATCGGCCGGCTGGAAGGCGCCGAGAAGGGGCTGGTCTTCGGGCGGATCGACCGGGCGGACGACACGACCCTGCGCATCGGGCGGATCGGACTGCACACGGAGGGGGACGACCTGCCGCTGCTCGTGGACTGGCGCGCGAACGCGGCACGGCCCTTCTACGAGGCGACGCCGGTCCACCCGATGGACCTGCGGCGGCGCCGGCACCTGCGCCTTGAGGAGCGCACAGTCGTCTCGGTGAGCGACGAACTGCTCGACGGGTCCGCTCCGACCGACGAAGACGTCGTGGGGGACGGACCGTTGACCGAGGCTCTGTCGGCACGGCGTACGGGCAGGATGCACGCGGCCGTCGCGACACTGCAGGCCGAACAGGATGAAATCGTCCGCTCCGCCCACCGCGGGGTCACCGTGGTGCAGGGCGGGCCCGGCACCGGCAAGACGGTGGTCGCCCTGCACCGGGCCGCCTACGTCCTCTACGCGTTCCCGCGCGCCGCGGAGGAAGGCGTCCTCGTGGTGGGCCCCAACGCCCGTTTCCTCGACTACATCTCCCAGGTCCTTCCCTCGCTCGGAGAGAACGACGTCGACCTGGCGACCTGTCAGGAACTGGCCGGAATTTCCCCGGACGCGGTGGACCCGTACGACGCGGCGCGCCTCAAGGGCGGCCTGGACCTCGCCGACGCCCTGGCCGGCCTGCTGCTGACCCTCCAGGCCCCGGCCGGTGACTTCACCGTCCGGATCGGGCAGGACCTGGTCCACCTGTCCGAGAAGGAGGTCGCCACCGCACGCGTCGCAGCCTTGGCGGCCTCGTCCGGCCACAACCCCGCGCGCCAGGCGTTCAAGGAACTCCTGGTCGACGCCGTCACCGACGCGACGCGACGGGACATGGGCGACCTGCTGGAGCAGATCGACGCCGATGCCGAGCGGATGACAGGCCTGAACTTCGACCGGTTCACGGGGGTCGCCCAGCGCCGTGCCGAGGGGGCCGGGGACCCGGGTCCGGTCCATGAGCTGGACCTGGACGCCCTCAGGGCCGATCTCCTGGACGACGCGGGTGCCGACCGGGCGGTCGAGGCGTTGTGGCCGAGGCTGGTGCCCGGCAGCCTCGTGAAAACACTGCTGACGGATGCCGACGCCCTGGCCGCGCACCTGCCGACCCTGACCCCGCAGGAGCGGTCCCTTCTCCTGCGGGCCCCGGACGCGCCGTGGACCGACGCGGACGTACCGTTGCTGGACGAGGCGGCGAGCCTGGTCGACGGCCCGCCCGAGCGGACGTACGGGCACGTCGTCGTCGACGAGGCGCAGGAACTGACCGCCATGCAGTGGCGGATGATCGTCCGCCGCTGCCCGGCGAGGGCGATGACGCTGGTGGGTGACTTCGCCCAGTCGGGCCCGGCCACGACGGCACGCGACTGGAAGGAAGCCCTGAGCCCGCACGTCGGGGCACGGTTCAGGCTGCACGATCTGACGGTCAGTTACCGGACCACACGGGAGATCCTGGAGAGCGTCCGGGACCTGCTGGCGCGGATCGCTCCGGACCAGCGGCCCACACGGTCACTGCGCAGCGGTGAGAGCCCACGCACCGTGACCGCGCAGGGAGACGGGTTGGTCACCGCTGTCGTGGAGGAACTGCGCGCCCAGAGCACCGAGCGGCCGGACGAACTCCTGGCGGTGATCTGCGCGGACACCCGGGTGAGCCAGTTGACGGCTCACGGCGTCGCCGACCACGCACGCATCGTGCCCGCGTCCGAAGCGCGTGGCCTCGAGTTCGACGGAGTCGTCGTACTGAACCCCGAGGAGATCATCACGGCCCGCCCCGGCGGGGAGAGGGACCTGTACGTGGCCCTGACCCGGGCCACCAAGCGCCTCTGCACCATCACCACGAGGCCGGCATGACGGCGCGGCACCCACGCGTGGTCGACATACGCACTGTGGTGACCCCGGCCGCCCTTCCTTCCGGCCGCGTCGTCGGCCGCTTCTTCCACCGCCCGGACCGGCTACCGGGTTCGATTAGGTGCAGGCCGCGTAATCCGTCGGCCTCGGTTCGCTGAGGATTCCGGCCAATCTTGGAACTCCAGAAGAGCGGACGCCGGCCCCGCAGCCACGGCGGCCCGGTAGCTCTCGTCCACCAGCCGGACAAACACACGGTCACGGCGATCACCGGCCTCCATGGTGCGGCGCCACCCCGGCCCTTCGCGCTCCCACTGTTCCCGCGCGATCTTCCGGCTGAAGTGCCCTTCGAGCTTCACCGAGAGCTTCGTGGCGGACATGTGGCCGACGCGGAAGCGCTGCAACAGCTCCCCGAGAGCGAGAGAGACGATCAGATGTTGCTGATGCCGCTTCAAGGTCACCGGTGCACCGGGGGGCGACCATGCCTGAAGCAGATTCGGGTCGCTCAGCGCGAGTGTCGCGAGCTGGAGATGACTGTCCCTGATCGCCTGCTCGTTGCTCGTGCGCGCCTGCCGGACCTGGTAAAGGAGTGAGAGGGCCACACCGGCCAGGGCGATGGCTGACAGGACGACGGACATGGCCCCGTACGTCTGGCCGATGTCGCTGAGCTTCCCCCGGTCCGCGCTCAGCGGGGCCACGGCGGCCAGCACGAATGGCGTGGAAACGATCAGCGCCAGCAGCCCGAGCCCCAGCAGGCCGTACGCCGAGGCCGCCCGTACCCATGTCGTATGCCGCGCCCTGCCGTTACCCGTTGTCACACGTCCCCCCCAGACACTGGCCGCCGGCTCGCTGACCAGAATGAAGCCGACGTCGGACCCCGGCAAGAGGCACTCGAGTCGGCGCTCGCACGATCGGCCGGAGAGGTTCCAGAGTTGGCCGTAAGGCGCCCTCCGGACGCCGGCCGGTCAGGGGGCGTACTCGCCGTACGGCCGACGAATGGGTTTGCGCCGCTCCCGGGGGGCCCGGTGAGGTGGCCCCATGGACAGTGCCGCGGAACGGACGTCACGGGCGGAGTCGGCAGGGACCCGTAGGACCATGGCGCGACCGGTGCGGTGGCGCCGGTCGGCGGTGCTCGCGGCCCTGATGCTGGCCACCTTCACCTTCAACACCGCCGAGAACCTGCCGATCGGCCTTCTCGAGCTGGTCTCCGAGAGCCTGCGGGTGCCGGTGTCGGCGGTCGGCCTCCTGGTCACCGGGTACGGCGTGACGGTCGCGGCCGCGTCTTTGCCGCTCGCCCACGTCGTGCGGTCGGTGGCACGGCGCCATGTGCTCACGGGGGTGCTGGCCGCGCTGGTCGTTTCCAGTGTGGTCGCGGCCCTGTCGACCTCGTACGGGGTGCTCCTGGTGGCCAGGCTGCTGACCGCACTCGGTCAGGCGTTGTTCTGGGCCGTGATGGGGCCGGTGGCGGTGGGCCTGTTCCCGCCGGGGGTTCGCGGGCGCGTCGTCGGAGCGCTGTCCGTCGCGGGTTCACTGGCCCTGGTGTTCGGTGTACCGGCCGGGACGTGGCTGGGCAGGCGGACCGACTGGCAGGTGCCCGTCGCGGCACTGGCCGGTCTGGGGCTGGTCTCCCTCGTGACGATCGCCCTCCTGCTGCCGACCTCGCGTCCGGAGGAACAGCCCGCCGCCTACGGGACCAGTCCCGAGGCGCGCCGGTTCGGGATCGTGCTGGCGGCCGGGGCCCTGTCGGCCACAGGGGCTTTCACGGGATTCACCTACATCGTCACCTTCCTGGGCGACGTCGGAGGGTTCTCCCCCGGTGCGGTGAACGTCCTGCTCGTGGCGTTCGGTGTCGCGTGTGTGGCCGGGGTGAGCGTCACCGGGGCGCTGCTGGACCGCTTTCCGCACGCCGCGCTGAGCACGGCAGTGGCGACGCAGGCGATCGGCATGACCGGCCTGTACGCGGCCGGTGGAGAACCGGTCGCGGTGGTGGTGTTCCTGCTGCTGATGGGCGGCGCGCTCGGTCCGGTCTTCATGACGACGCAGAACGCCATGCTGCACTGCGCGCCGGGCCGCACGGACATCGCGCTCGCGGCGAACTCCGGGACCTACAACGCCGGCATCGCGGCGGGCGCCGCGCTCGGTGCCCTGGTCCTCTCGCTCGCCGGCGTCCGGGGCGCCTTCCTCGTCGGGGGGCTGCTGACCGCCGGGGCCTTCGCGGTGCTGCTCGTCGGGCAGCCGGTGCGCCGGGTACCGGAGCCCGCCGGGTAGTGCGGGAGCTCCGGACCGGCCCGTCCGCCACCGGGGCACCCGGAACGCCTGCGGCAGCGGGAACCGTCCGGCCGTACACGCTTCCGGGCAGGCCCGGCACGTGCGGAACACGACGCGCGCCGGAACCGGAGAGCCGTTCAGGCCGTCGTTCGTGGGGAACCCGCACCCCCGTGGGGAGCCCGGCTGTACCCCCCGTCCGCAGGCAGCCCCCGTGATCCGCCCGCACCCCTGGAGAACACCCATGCACCGCAGAAGGATCATCCAGGCGGCGGCCGGCACCGCGGCGGGCCTGTTCCTGCCGGCACCGGTACGCGGGGTGGACGCGCCCTCGGCGGGGACGGACAGCACGCTCGCGCGCTGGGCGCGCGCCGCGTCCGCCAACTACACCGTCCCCGCCGGCACCTCGCCCCGGTCCGTCGACCGGGTGGTCGTCCACATCACTCAGCAGAGCTTCACGCAGACGCTCGGCATCTTCCGGAACCCGGCGGCGAAGGTGTCGGTCCACTACGTCGTACGGTCCGGGGACGGCTACACCGCTCAGTGCGTACCGGAGCGGGACATCGCCTGGCACGCGGGGAACTGGGACTACAACCTCCGTTCCGTCGGCATCGAGCACGAAGGCTGGGTGGACCGTCCGGAGTACTTCACCTCGGCGATGTACGAACGGTCGGCGCTGCTCGCCGCCGACATCTGCGACCGGCACGGCATACCCAGGGACCGTACGCACATCGTCGGCCACTACGAGGTGCCGGGGACGGACCACACCGATCCGGGTCCGCTCTGGGACTGGGACCGCTACCTGCGGCTCGTCCGCAGCGCCTGACCCCCGCCCGCCCGACCCGTCCGGCCCTGCCCCGGAGGCCTCGTCTCCTCCGTGCCGGGATCGTCGTTCCCTCCTGGTCAGTCCCGCCGTCGCCGGTGGCGCAGCCGGAACCAGACGTCGCGCGCCTGCCGGCCCGCGGTGGTGCGGCTGACCGAGACCAGCCGGTGTGCCTGCTGGCGCGTCTCGACCATGGGTCCCGAGCCGCGCAGCGGGCGGCCCGCCGTCTCGTGGAGGAACAGCGTGGACACGAGCCCGATGACGCCCGCGACCATCAGGTAATAGGCGGGCACCATGTCGTTGCCGGTGGCCTCCACGAGTCCCGCGGCGAACAGGGGCGTGGTTCCGCCGAAGAGCGAGACGGAGATGTTGAACGCGATCGACAGCGCGCCGTACCGGATGCGGGTGGGGAAGAGCGCCGGGAGGGTGGACGCGGACGTCCCGGCGAAGCAGACGAGCAGCAGGCCGAGGATGGCGCAGCCGAAGGCCGGCAGCAGGATGCCGCCCTGCCGGATCAGCAGGAACGCCGGAATGGAGAGCGCCACCAGCGCCACGCTCCCGGCCATGAACACCGGTCGGCGGCCCCACCGGTCGGAGCTGCGGCCCACCGTGGTGATGGTCAGGACGACGAGCAGCATGGTGCCGAGAACGAGCAGTTGCGAGGTGGTCTCGGGCTCGCCGAGAGTCTCGGACATGTAGGTCGGGAGGTAGGACGTGACCATGTAGTTGGTGACGTTGTAGAGGAGCACCAGGCCCATGCAGATCAGCACGGCCTCCCAGTGCTCGGTGAAGATCTCCTTGAGCCTGCCCTTGCCCGACTGCCGGGCCTGTTCCACCGGGTCGCCCTCGGACAGGGCCTCGGCCTGCTCCTCCTCCTGTCGCTGGAAGACGGGGGTTTCCTCCAGCTTCATGCGCATGTAGAGACCGATCAGTCCCAGAGGTCCGGCGACGTAGAAGGGGATGCGCCAGCCCCAGTCGGTGAGCCCGTCGGTGCCGAGTACGGCGGTGAGCACGGTGACCAGGCCGGAGCCGAGGGAATATCCGACGAAGGTGCCGAAGTCCAGCCAGCTGCCGAGGAACCCGCGGCGTTTGTCGGGGGCGTATTCGGCGATGTAGGTGGTCGCTCCGGCGTACTCCCCGCCCGTGGAGAATCCCTGCACGAGCCGGCACACCAGGAGCAGGAGGGGGGCCGCGAAGCCGACCGCGGCGTAGGTGGGGAGGAAGCCGACCGCGAAGGTGGACGCCGCCATCATGATCATGGTCAGCGCGAGAACCTTCTGCCGGCCCACCCGGTCCCCGAGGGGACCGAAGACGAGCCCGCCGAGGGGCCGTACCAGGAACGCGGCGGCGAAGGTGGCGAAGGTCGACACCACCTGGGCACCGGGCGAACTGGACGGGAAGAACACCTTGCCCAGGGTTCCGGCCAGATAGGCGTAGACGCCGAAGTCGAACCACTCCATGGTGTTGCCGAGCGCGGCGGCCGTGACCGCCCGGCGCACCTTCGGCGGATCGGTGACGGTGACGTCCGCGGCGCTGAAGGACTTCTTGCGGCGGCGTACGACCGTCCGCAGCATGCGGTCCACGGCTTGGCTGTCCCGCCGGGGCCGGGGTGCCCCGGGGCGTTTCCTCGATCCGGCCATGCGTCCGCCCCTTTCCGAGGGCTCTCGGCGTCTTACCTTCCGCGGCCATCCACCCGGACGGGGGACTGAAGATCATCGGCGCCTCAGAGTCTGGTGCACTCGCACGCCGGGAGCCTTCCGGGCGGCTCGCACGAGTGACGGCCAAAAGGCGGGGCCCGGCCGGCCGCCACCCCGCGCGCGGCCTCACCTCCGGTCCGGTCCAGCCCTGCTCCCCACTCCTGCGCGGACCCCGAATCTCCCCACAAAGATGATTTTCCGAATACTGAACAAGAACGCCAAAATGACTAAGTCACTCACATTGGCGACAGAAGTCCGGTCCCTATTCCGTATCACCACGAGCCGCTGTTCAATAATCGTGAGGCCGACTACGGCACTCCGGGGGACGATCTCAACACATCATCGGTCGAGGATTGAATCCGCGGGAAGCGGACAAGAATCAACCGAGCTCGCACAGGGCGAAAATGGGGGACGACCGGGCGGTCGCCCGCTCGGCAGGATTCGTTTCCCGCCGCCCATGTCGCCGACTTCGCACGGGCGCCACCAGACACGACAGCGCACCCTCCTCGTACGCCCCCTGAGACTTCCGCATGCATTCGACGGCCCCACCGACCTGCAATGGCGCAGGACCCGAGGCTGGATCCGTATTCCTACGGAGGATTTCAGGTGCACGGAAACGAATGGCCCATCGATGATTCCACCCGCTCCGCGGCGACCCCGCCACCCCGGCCCTCCGTCCTCCCGCCCGGGCGGCGCCTTCTCGGCTTCCTCGCCTATCCCGTACTTCTGACCGCCACCTTTCTGGTGGCGACGACAGCACTGCTGCTGGACTGGAATCCCGAACGAGTGAGTCCTCTTTTCCTCGTCGGCATCCTGATCTATCTCACCGTCCTCGAAAGGCTGATTCCGCACCGGCGCGACTGGCACCCCGACGGAGCAGAATGGCGTTGGTACGGCGTCTACTTCCTGCTGACCATGGCGGGAAGCGCGCTGGCGCAGTTCTCCGTCACGACGGCGGTGGGAATGATCGCGCCGACCGACCCGGCGCTCCCGCTGGGGGCGGAGATCCCGGCCGCTCTGCTGAGCGGTTCCCTCGCCAGCTATCTGGTCCACCGTCTGGGGCACACCAGCCCCGTCCTGTGGCGGCTGCACGGGGTCCACCACGTCCCGCAGAAGGTCAATGTCGCCAACAACGGCGTCAACCACGTCCTCGACATCGTCCTCGCCCAGGGGTTCGTCCAGTTGACCCTGGCACTGGCCGGGTTCTCCCAGGAGTCCGTACTCGCCACCGGGCTCTTCGTCGCCGCGCAGGGCTACTTCGTCCACGCCAACATCGACGTGCGGATCGGCCGGCTCAACCACGTCCTGGCGAGCCCGGAACAGCACCGCCTGCACCACAGCACGGACCTGTCCGAGGCGGGCCACTACGGCTCCGACCTGTCCTGCTGGGACCACCTCTTCGGCAGCTTCACCTGGCGGCCCGGCCGTGAGCCGGCCGCGGTCGGTCTCAGCGATCCCACCTCGTTCCCCGGGACCGGCGAGATCCTCGGCAGTCTCTTCCGTCCGTGGCGCCGCGCGAAGCGGCCCGGGGACCCCATCGCCTGAAAGGGCCTCCTGGCCCCGCACCGCTGACCTGGGCGCCGCCTGTGGCTGCGCGACCACTTGATGAGGAGTGTGCGAACTTGGCTGACGCGACCAACGACGTCTCCACGGGCAGAATCGCCATCATCGGCATCGGCTGCCGCTTGCCCGGCGGAGCTTCGGACCACCGTGCTTTCTGGCAGAACCTGTTGGACGGCAAGGACTGCGTCACCCCCACGCCGCCGGACCGCTACGACGTCACCACGCACCGCAGCGGTCACCGGGACAAGCCCGGGCGGCTGGTGGGCGGCCGCGGCGGATACATCGACGGCTTCGACGAGTTCGAACCCGCCTTCTTCGGCATCAGCCCTCGCGAGGCCGACCACATGGACCCCCAGCAGCGCAAGCTCCTGGAGGTGGCCTGGGAGGCCTTGGAGGACGGCGGGCAGCGGCCGGCGGACCTGGCGGGCGGCAACACGGCGGTCTACGTGGGCGCGTTCACGCTCGACTACAAGATCCTGCAGTTCGCGGACCTGAGCTTCGAGACGCTCGCGGCCCACACCGCGACCGGCACGATGATGACGATGGTGTCCAACCGGATCTCGCACTCCTTCGACTTCCGGGGCCCCAGCCTCTCCGTCGACACCGCGTGCAGTTCGTCCCTGGTCGCCGTCCATCTGGCCTGCCAGAGCCTGAAGCGCCGGGAGACCGATCTGGCGCTCGCGGGCGGGGTGCTGCTGCACATGGCACCGCAGTACACCGTCGCGGAGACGAAGGGCGGGTTCCTGTCGCCCGAGGGCCGCTCCCGCACGTTCGACGCCTCGGCCGACGGGTACGTACGCGCCGAGGGTGTCGGCCTGGTCGCGCTGAAGCGGCTGGAGGACGCCGTACGGGACGGCGATCCGATCCACGCGGTGATCCTGGGCAGTGGGGTCAACCAGGACGGCCGGACCAATGGCATAACCGTCCCCAACGGAGAAGCCCAGGTCTCCCTCGTGCGGCAGGTCTGCGCCGAGGCCGGCATCACCCCGGGCGACCTGCAGTACATGGAGGCGCACGGCACCTCCACGCCGGTCGGCGACCCGATCGAGGCGAACGCGCTCTCCCGCGCCCTCGCCATCGGGCGTGCCCCGGGCGCTCCTTGCTACGTCGGTTCCGTGAAGGCGAACATCGGGCACACCGAGTCGGCCGCCGGGGTCGCCGGACTGATCAAGACGGCCCTCTCGCTCAAGCACCGCACCATTCCCCCGCACATCAATCTGGAACGCGTCAACCCCGCCATCGACCGGGACTCCTCGCCGTACGAAATCCCCGACCGGGTCACCGCGTGGCCGGCGCACGAGGGACCGGCCCGGGCCGGCGTGAACTCCTTCGGCTTCGGAGGCACCAACGCGCACCTGGTCCTGGAGGAGGCGCCGGAGCGCGCACCCGGCCACCCGGTGGCCGCCGCGCCGGAGCGCGGCTGGACCATCCTCCCCCTGACCTCGCGCCACCCCGACGCACTCCGGCAACTGGCAGAGGGGGTCCGCGGCGAACTCGCGGGCGACCACGGTCCGGCCGTCTCCCTCGCCGACCTCGGCCACACCCTCGCGCACCGCCGTCAGCATCTGGAGTCCCGGCTCTCGGTCGTCCACTCCTCCCGCGAGTCCCTGGACGAGGCCCTGGCCGCGTACCTCCGGGGTGAGGCACACCCCCGGGTGGTCCAGTCGAAGCAGCTCGATCCTCGGGACCGCCGCCTGGTCCAGGTGTTCACCGGCATGGGCCCGCAGTGGTGGGGCATGGGACGCGGGCTGCTGGCCGGCGAGCCCGTGTTCCGGGACACGGTCGCCGCGTGCGACCGGGAGATCAGGAGAATCGCGGGCTGGTCCCTCCTCGACGAGATGACCGCCGACGAGGACCGGTCCCGGATGGCGCAGACGTGGCTCGCGCAGCCGGCCAACTTCGCGGTGCAGATCGGGCTGGCGGCCCTGTGGCGTTCGTACGGCGTGCGTCCGGACGCGGTCGTGGGGCACAGCACCGGGGAGATCGCGGCCTTCTACGAGGCGGGCGTCTACTCCCTTCAGGACGCGGTCGCCGTCGCCGTCCACCGCAGCCGCCTCCAGCACACCCTGGCCGGGGCGGGCACCATGCTCGCCGTCGGTCTGCCCGAGGCCGAGGCGGAGGACCGGCTCGGGCCCTTCGGGTCGCGGATCTCGGTGGCGGCCGTCAACAGCCCGGCCTCGGTCACCCTGGCCGGGGAGGAGGCGGCGCTCACCGAACTGGCCAGGTCGCTCCGGGCCGAAGAGATCTTCGTCAAGTTCCTGACGGTCGAAGTCCCTTACCACAGCGCCGCGATGGACCGGATCAAGGACGAACTGCTGGCTTCCCTGGCGGACATCGCGCCCCGTCCGGCACGCGTCCCCCTCTACCTCACGGGTCTGGACGGTGTCGCCGAGGGCGTGGAGCTGGACGCGGGGTACTGGTGGAGGAACGTCCGCGACCGGGTGCGTTTCCGCGCCGCCGTGGACCGGCTCGCCGACGACGGCTACCGGCTCTTCCTGGAGGTCGGCCCGCACCCGGTGCTCGGGCACGCGATCCGCGAATGCCTGGAGGCCGGGGGCAGGACGGCCGTCTCCGTGCCCTCGGTGCGCCGCGGGGAGGACGAGGACGAGCGTTTCGCCCTGTCTCTCGCCACCCTGCACAACCTCGGCGTCCCGATCGCGTGGGACGTACTCCACCCCACGGGTGAGACGGTCCCGCTGCCGCGCTACCCCTGGCGGCGCGACCGCCACTGGACGGAACCCGACTCCGTCGCCCGGGTCAGGCTCGGCCGGCTCGACCACCCGCTGCTGGGCCGCCGTACCGGGCACACCGAACCCGCCTGGCAGTCCCGGCTCGACACCGAGGCCCTGCCGTACCTCGCCGACCACCGCATCCAGGACACCGTGGTCTTCCCCGCCGCCGGGCGGACCAGAGGGCGCGCGAGGACCGCCTCGAACCACTCCGCCGTCCTGCTCGCCAACTCTGCTGGTCCGCCCGTGGCTTCGAAGGCGAACTCGT
>NZ_JBSFVR010000236.1:0-11815 GCF_053592415.1 Streptomyces sp. NPDC002690
CCGCGATGTCGTCGATGACCTGGGCCACGATGTGACGGTTGGAACGCGTCACGACGAGGCGGGGACGCTCCGGCGAACCGGAGACGTGCTTGCGGCCACGGTGGTCGCCGGCGCACCGGGCGCCGTCGTGGACGGCGACCCGGGAGCCGAGAGCGACGCCCCGGAGTCCCCGGCCGGTGCCACCACGGCGCCCTCGGCACCGCCCACGGCCGCTCCCACCCCGTCGGCCACCACGTCCCCGTCGTCCGGTACGCAGGCCCGCACCGCCACCACCGCGAAGGCCACCTTCACCGCGCTGGCCGGCTACGAGTGCCCCAAGACCGCCACCGCCACGGTCTGGGCCAGCGACCCCGACTACGGCACCGACGTCGACGGCTGGCTCACCAGCGGCAAGGGCGGCTACAAGGGCGAGGGGTGCAGCGGCCATTACGCCGCCCTGCCGATGTCCGGCTCCTCCTCCACCCGGGACACCGACACCTACTGGCTCTGGAAGTTCAACTACGGCGCCAGCTTCTCCTCGGGCACCTGCTCCGTCTCCGTCTACGTGCCGAACAACCCCAGCAAGACCTATGTGGGCGGCACCCCCTCCCGGTACGCCCTCTACAACTCGATCCACAGCGGCGGCACTTCGGCCGGTTCGTTCACGATCGACCAGACCGCGCACCGCGGGAGCTGGGTCTCGGCGGGCTCCTGGAAGGTCAGTGGCGGGCCCCTCACCATCCGGCTGGTGAACA
This sequence comes from Streptomyces sp. NPDC002690, assembly GCF_053592415.1. Taxonomy (NCBI): domain Bacteria; kingdom Bacillati; phylum Actinomycetota; class Actinomycetes; order Kitasatosporales; family Streptomycetaceae; genus Streptomyces; species Streptomyces sp. NPDC002690. The sequence goes on from NZ_JBSFVR010000236.1 coordinate 735, forward strand.
CCGGCACGGGCGCCGACTTCGCGCACCACGCCGCCGCCCCCATGCGGCTCTCCTGCGTCGCCGCGTGATCGGCCGGGACAGCGGCACCACCCTGCGGGTCGGCGCCCACGGATGGGGCGCGCACCGGACCATCGCGGCGGCGCTGCGGGCCGCGGCGCCGGGCGCCGTCGTCTCCGTGCAGCCCGGGGTGTATCCCGAGACGCTCGTCCTCTCCGGTGACGTCTCCATCGTCGCCGAGCAGGGCCCCGGCACCGTCCGGCTGGCGGGCGGCAGGGGAATCCCGCTGACCGTGACCGGCGGACGGGTACGGGTCGGCGGCCTCGTCCTGCACGGTCCCGGCGACCGTACCGCCGGCGTCCGGGTGACCGGCGGGGAAGCCGAGTTCACGGACTGCGAGGTGAGCGGCGGCGCGCTGGAGGTCTCCGGGGACGCCGCACCCGTGCTGCGCGGCTGCCGGGTGCACGGCACGGGGACGGCGGCCGGGGTACGGCTGTCCGGCCGCAGCACCACCACGCTGGCCGGACTGGGTGTCGAGGGGGCGGGGCTCCTGGTGGAAGGGGAAGCGACCGTGACCGGACACGGCCTGACGGTCGCCGACGCCCCCGGCGACGCGGTACGGCTGCGGGAGGGCGCCGGCGGCGAACTCACCGGCGCCGAACTGCGCGGAGCCGCGGGCAGCGGGGTCCACGCCGAGCAGCGCGGGCGCCCGCTGCTGCTGCGCGACTGCCGGATCGAGGGACCCGCGACCGTGGGCGTCCTCGCCGACGAAGGCGTCGTCCTGCGGATGACCGGCTGCCGGATCACCGGGAGCGGGGGCAGCGCCGTCGCCGTGGGCGGGGCGGCCGACGCGGAGCTCGACGACTGCACCGTGAAGGACGCCGGCGGCAACGGCGTCTTCGCCGTGGACCGCGCGTCCCTGCGGATGACCGGCTGCACCCTCACCGGAGCCGCCTACACCGCCGTCCACTTGGGCGAGGGCGTACGCGCCGTACTGCGCGGCTGCACCGTCGAGGACGGCTCCCAGCACGGAGTACGCGTGGGCGAAGGCGCCCTGGCCACGCTGGAGGACTGCCGGATCGGCCCGGTGGGACTGGCCGGCATCTCCGTCGCGGGCGGCGACCTCGCCGCCCGCCGGGTGCGGGTCACCGGAGCGGAGACCGGGATCGCCCTGACCACCCCGCACCGGCCGCTGGTCGACGAGTGCGAAGTGACGGGCTGCGCGACCGGTCTGCTCCTCGGACCGGACACCGGCGCGCAGGTGTCGGCGCTGCGCGTCCGGGACAGCGGCGAGACGGGCGTCATGATCGGCGAGCGCGCCGCCCCTTGGCTGATCGGCTGCCACGTCATGGACACCGCCGGCACCGCCCTCGTCGTCACGGCCGGGGCCCGCCCCCGGATCACCGGCACCCGGGTGGCCCGCGCCAAGGGCAACGGCCTCTACGCGACGGACGGCGCGGCGGGCGAACTCACCGACTGCACGGTCGGATCGACGGCCTGCCCCGCCGTGTTCGCGGGAGCGGGCGCCACCACCGTGCTGCGCCGGGTACTCATCCACGACACCGACGAGGACGTACGCCTCGCCGACGGCCACCGCGCCGTGTTCCGGGAGTGCCGGACCGAGTCGGTGGGAACCAGCGCACTGCCGCCCGGCGCTCTCGCGGCCGACCGGGCCGATTCCCCGGGCGCCCTGGACCCGGCACCCCTACCGGCCGCGATCGGCGCGGGCCCGGGTGCCGAGGCGGCGGCCGGGGGCGGCACGCTCGTAGCGGCGGGGGCGGAGTCGCTGGAGACCCTGCTCGCCGAACTGCGTTCCCTGGTGGGCCTGGAGCGCGTCAAGCAGGATGTCGAGACCATGGTGAAGCTGATGCGGCTGGTGCGCCGCCGCATCGAGGCCGGACTGCCACCGCCACCGCTCAGCCGGCACCTGGTGTTCGCCGGCAACAGCGGCACCGGCAAGACCACGGTGGCCCGCCTCTACGGCCGGCTGCTCGCCGCGCTGGGCCTGCTCACCCGGGGGCACCTTGTGGAGGCCGACCGGGGGACCCTCGTCGGGGAGTACGTGGGCCACACCGCGCCCCGTACCACCGCCGCCTTCCAACGGGCCCTGGGCGGCGTGCTGTTCATCGACGAGGCGTACGCCCTGGTTCCGCACGGGCACGGCAGCGACTTCGGCCAGGAGGCCATCGCCACCCTGGTCAAGCTGATGGAGGACCACCGGGACGACGTGGTGGTCATCGTGGCCGGATACCCGGAGGAGATGCGGCACTTCGTCTCCGCCAACCCCGGGCTGGCCTCCCGGTTCACCCGTACGCTCGTCTTCGACGACTACGACGCGGCGCAGCTCGCCGGGATCGTCGAGGTGCACGCCGCCGAGCATCGGTACGAACTGGGCGAGGGGACGGCCGAGGCGCTGCGGGACCACTTCGACGGCCAGGACCGCGACGAGACCTTCGGCAACGGACGCGGCGCGCGGCAGCTCTTCCAGCGGATGACCGAACGGCACGCGGCACGCCTGTCGGACCTGGCGGAGCCCACCACGGCCGATCTGGTGACCCTGCTGCCCGAGGACGTACCGGACGCGGACCCGGGGCGGGAGCCGGAACACGGGACCTGGCCGGGGCGGAGGGTGGACTGACCCGGGCGCCTGCGCGCCGGGCGCCCGGTGCGCCGAGGGCCTGGGTGCCGGGCGCCCGCGCGTCCGGGCGCTCGCGGGGCGGGCGTCTACGCGTCGACGACCGGGCCGATCGGCGCGTCCGGGAAGATCGAGGCGTAGTCGGCGTGGGCGTAGGCGGTACCGGCCCGGTCGAGCAGGACGATGAACTGTCCGGCCAGCTCCAGCGCGTCCGCGCACTCCCGCATGACCTGCGTCATCGCCGGGTTCATCTGGGCGGCGAACTTGAGGGCCGCCTCCTGGAGCGGCTTGTCCGGCTCCAGGCTGGGGCCGTCGTTGTCCCAGGACCACTGGCCGGTGAAGAAGTTGAACTGGGTGTTGTCCACCTTCCGCTGGGCGTTCTGGCCGAAGACCGTACCGCCCGCGATGGCCGTCTCGACCCGCTGCTTCATCACCATGTACTGGTCGACCGCCGTACGGGACGAGGTCAGCAGCCCCTGCACGCTCTCCCGGACACTGCCGAGGTCCACCGTCAGCTGCGGGTGGGCACCACCGGTGGTGCCGCCGCCCTGACCGGACGGATTCTCCGGCCCCTGGTTCGCGGTGATCGGCGGGGCATCGCCCCAGATCATGGCGAGCGAGGGCATCTGGGTGGCGGCCACCGGCGCGCTCTCGCCACCGGAGTCCTCACCCGTCGGGCGGACCCGCGCCGGACCGTGCGCGGAATTCTTCGGCTGGACGGTGGCCACGGCCGCTCCCGGTGCTCCTCGGATGTGTGCGCGTCCACCCTCCGCGCGCGCGGGCGCCGTCGTCCAGGTCCCTGTTCGGGGACGGACCGGGACACGAAAAAAGGGAAGTTCCCCACCGCCCGGCGACCGGCCTACGGTACCGACGTGGCCAGAGCCCTCACCCCCGGCGAGTTCAAGGCCGACCTGGCGCAGCTCCTCGACGCCGTCGGCACCGTCAAACGATGCACCACCACCCTCGAAGACCTCGTCACCGGGGTCGACACGGCGTTCACCGCCGCCGAGGGCGTCTGGCACAGCCGGGCCGGCACGTCCTTCGTCGAACTGCACACCGAGTTCGACGGGGCCACGGCGCAACTGATCGAGCTGCTGCACGAGATGGCCCGGCGCATGCGCAGCGCGTACGACCAGTACCTCGACGCGGAGACCAAGAACACCGGCAACTTCCCGTCGTGACGTCCCGGGGCCGTCCGCGTGCCCACGAGCAGGAGGCACCGTGATCCCCCAGCCCGAAATCGACGCGCCCTACGCCTCGGCGGCGGGCGTCCTCGACGGGACCATCACCGTGGACGGCTCGCACCTGGTGGCGCTGGCCAACACCGTGGGCGGACCGGATGGTTCGGGCGGTCTCGTCCAGCAGATCACCGACACCCTGCGCACCCTCTTCGACACCCTGGACGGCCTCCAGCTCGGCTGGCAGGGCGACACCCAGGCGGAGGCGCAGGAGTTCGCCGACCGGCTGAGCGCCTGCCTGGCCACCCTGCTCGGTACGAGCGACGAGGACGCGAAGTACAGCGTGCTGAACCGCGTCTCGGTGGCCCTGAGCGGAGCGGGCAACAACTACCTGCTGGCCGAGGACGCGGTCGTCAAGATGTTCACCGAGTTCGGCAACGCGCTGGCGGCCGGCGGCAGTAGTGCCGCCGCCCCCGTCAGCATCACCGACGCCACACAGACGGCGATCAGCGAGACCTTCTGACGCGCCCGCCCATTCTCCGTACCCGCCCCCTCCCCTCCTCGGGGCGGACGCCGCGCCCACGGGTGTGAGGAGCGCCGCTCCGGGACCGCGCACGACAGGTGATCCCTTTGCCCTCGTATCCCGCCGACCCGAATCTCGCCGACCCGATCTACGAACTCGGCAACGCCTGGATCGACTTCAGCGACCTGCTCTGGGAGCAGCTCACCGCCATGGACACGGCGGTGCACTCCGCGCGGTGGAGCGGCGACGGCAAGAACATCACCGACACCACGTGGAACACGGTCCACACCAGCCACCTCCAGAAGGCCGTCGACGACGCGCGCTCCATCGGCAACGCGATCAACTCCTGGGGCGACCAGGTCCAGGAGGTCTTCGACAAGGAGATCCAGCAGGCCCACATGGAAGCGATGATGGGCCTCTTCTCGGCGCTGCTCTCGCTGGTGATGCTCTTCGTCCCCTTCATCCCGCTGCCGGCCTTCCTGCCCGAGATCTTCGCGATGGTGGCCGAACTGCTGACGCCCCTGCTGCGGGCGCTCCCCACCGCCATCGTGTTCGCCGGTGAGGTCGTCGTCGGCGGCGCGATCGCCGCCGGGATGCAGCTCGGCATCGACATGACCGCGCAGGTCCTCGGCTCGCTGACCAGCGGGGCGCCGATGCCCGACTTCTCCAGCAGCGACTGGTGGAAGGGCGAGGCGATCAACCTGGGAATCGCCGCCGGCATCGGCATGGGGATGTCCGTGGCCGATCCGGCCATCGGCTGGGCGGCGGACCGGACGCTGCCCACCAGGATCGAGACGCCGCACGTCCCCGAGACGACCGTGGGCCCCCACACGGCCGAGGGCACCTTCACCCCTCCCGCCTACGGCGGCTCCGGCACGTTCACCTCCACGGCGCCCAAGGGCCTGGCGGGGGACCACGTGCTCGGCGGCCCGGGGGGAGTGGGGGTCGAGATGTCCCCGACGGTGAAGAAGCCCGGCGGCATCCCGGAGAAGCCGGTCGTCTCCCCGGAGCCGATCGGCGGCCCGACGGTGAAGGGGAACGCGCCCGGCGGGAGCACCCACGTCTCCGGGGGACCTCCGCCCGTCTCCTCACGACGTCCCGAGGAGCCACTGACCACCGGGGAGGGCGGCGGCGCCCCGGCCGGTCCCACGCCCCGCCCGACCGAGGGGAACAGCAGCCTCGTCCCGCCCCCGAGCAAGTCGGCCGTAACGACCACGGACCGGGGCGGCCCGCCCTCCAAGGCCACCGAGAACGACGCGACGACCACGCACCCCGTGAAGGGCGGCGAGAACGACGCGACGGCCGGGCACCCCGTGAAGACCACCGAGAACGACGCGCACGGCGAGAACGTGTCCACGGGTGACGGCGGTCCGATCACGGAGAACGCGGGGCAGTACCAGGCCCCTGTCACCGGCCAGGTCAAGTCCCCCGACACCGTGGGAAACACCCACTCCACCCCGCGCGAACAGCCGCAGCCGACCCGTCAGTCCACCCAGCACACCCCGGACACGCAGGAGAACACCTCCCCCTCCAACCTGGCGAAGGACCCGAACTCCGCCCCCGGCGGTGCGGGCGCGCGGGAGCAGCGGTTCAACCGCTCGGTGGAGGAGCTGCGGGACCGCTTCGTCAGTACCGCCCGCACCTCGCGCAAGCTCCAGGAACTCGGCGTGGAGAACCGGCAGAAGCTCTTCGGCGAGATGGTGGCGGACGCCCGCGTCAAGTTCGACGAGATCTACCCCACGGGCAGCCACGGCGACCGGTCCCTCTCGTCCCACCTGGCGGACGGCGCCGCGGACAAGAAGTGGAGCCAGACCGTGCGGGACCTCTCCCACACGGTCAAGGGACGCGCGGACCGCCTCCGGGTGGACCTCGGCGGACGCATCGACAGGCTGGAGTCCGACGCCACCCGGACCTGGCAGGAGAACGGCGCCCCCGAGGAACTCGTCCAGAGGGTCGGCCAGCGGTACCGGGCCGAGCTGCAGAACCTCGGCGAGCACACCTGGGGCCGCATCTCGGACACCCCGCACCTGACCGGCGAGAAGGCGCACGAGCAGTTCATCACCGCCGCGCGGCAGACCCGCGAGCACCTCACCACCTCGCTGGAACGCGAGACCCACGCGTACGAACGGCTCGTCGGCGGCCGCAAGGAGGTGGCGGACACCGTCTCCGCCTGGGGTACCGGGCACGATCACTGGAACGACGCGGGGCTCAAGGAGATCACCGACCACTACCAGCACGCGCTGAACGCCGAATCGGACCGGCTGTGGCAGCAGGTGGCCGCCACGGCCAAGAAGGGCGCGGCCGAGGAAACTCTGCTGCGGCGGTTCGACGAGGCGTGGGGCGGCAGCAAGGCGGACGTCCTGGAGAAGCTCTCCGGCGACCTGCGCGGCACTCAGGCGATCTGGGAAGCAGCCCACCTGATCCGCGCCGACCTCAAGAACATGCTGACCCTGCGGGGCGCGGACGGCACCGGCGGCGGGCTGCACCTCTACGGCTCCGTCGAGAGCACCGTCGCCGCCGACCTGGAACGCGAACTCCTGCTCCTGCGGCCCTCCCCGAAGGACGCGGGGGAACCGCCCGCGGGTGCTGGAACGCCCGCGGGTGCCGGGCCCGGGGGCAAGGCCCTCGGCGAGCGCCTCGACGCGCTCACGAACAGCCTCGACGCCCGGATACGGTTCGAGGACGCCGCGGCGCGGAAGCTGGACGCCGCACACCGCGACTACCTCGCCGCCCACGACCAGGAGTTCAACGCCGGGCTGGAGAACGCCCTCCACCGCGCACTGACCGAGACCCGCGAACACCTGCGCGGCAGCGAGTGGAGCGCGGCCGACACCGACCGCGCGCTCGCCCGCCTGGACCGGCGGATCGAGGCCGTCACCTCCGCCACCCACGACCCGCACGCCCCCGGTTCGGTACACCCGCCCGCCCCGCACCCCCTCGCCCCGGGGCGTAGCGCCTTCCCCGAGGAGAACACCGGCGGCCCCCACACCGTCTCGCCCTCCACCGGCCCCGCCGAACCCGTCACCATCGGCGGAACACCGGCTCCGGCGACGTACGAGGATGCGGTCGAAGCGCTCGTCACGCACCACGGCGAGGTCGTGCGCCCGATGGCGGACGACCTCGCCGCGACGCTCAAGAGCCTCCCCGGGGAGATCGACCGGGTGCTCCTCGCCCGCACCGACGACTCGATCAGGGAGTCCCTGACCTTCGGCGGCCACCGACCGCAGGACCGGGCGATCGCCGAGTACCGGGGCTCCGCCCGCGAGGAGCTCTCCCGCCGGCTGTCCGACGAACTCGTCGCGGCCTTCCGCTCGTCCGCCAGATCCTGGAGGCCCGAAGGACCGGCAGGCTCCCCGGGCCACGAGGGCTGGCAGTCCACCCGCGAGGGCCTCATGGACGGCCTCGCCGACCGCGAACAGGCCCTCTTCGACGCCCATCGCAGGGGCGCGGAGTTCGACGCCCACGTGGACGACCTCCTGGCCGGTGGCGCCGTACTCCCCAAGTCCGCCCTCTACGCCCGCCACGAGTACGTCACCCGCCCCAGCAGCGGTACGCCCGAGGAACTCCTCCGGTACGCGGCCCGCGCCGACGCCTACGCACCCGCCCTGATGGACCACCTGGAGGCGCTCTCGCTCCACCCGGAGGGCTCCGGCGGCCCGGCGCTTTCCGGGCGGACCCCGGAACAGTGGCGGGCCGTCGTCGACGCCCGGCTGATGGGCAGCCGCCGGACGGCCGTGGAGCTGGAGAAGGCCGGGCTCGACCCGGACTCCGCCTCCGCACGGGCCCTCACCCACTCCGCGGACCGGGTCATCGCGGAGCTGGAGGCCGACGCCGCCCTCGCCCGGGCCCGCGCGCTGATGACCGAGCACGCCCGGGAACGCGGTCTGGCACCGGACGCCCCGGCGGTCCGCAACGCCCTGGAACAGTGGGAGTCCGACCTCCGGTCCGCCCTCGACGAGACCCTCACCGGCCGGGGTGAGAGCGACCCGGCGGCCTGGTCCGCCGAGGACCGGGGCCACTTCGACCGAGCGCTCGCCGAACTCGTCGACCCGGCCGCGCTCTACCAACGGCTGCTCCACCACGAGGAGATCCAGCACCACCTCGTCGCGCTGGACCAGCGCGTCGACCTGCTCCGCTCCTTCCCGGCCGCCGGCCGGACGCTCACCAGGAACGTCCTCACCGACGCCCTCGCGACAGCCGCCGAGCGCACCATGGGCCGACCCGGCGCCCTCGGCCACACCGCCCTGGACGGCGCCTTCGACCCCCGCGCCACCGCGTACCGCTCGCAGGCGCGCGGCGTCCTCGACTCCACGGAACGCCTGCTGGCCGAGGACGCCCGGCTGAACGCCGCGTCCTACCGCGCGGGCCAGGAGTGGGACGAACACTTCCGGCTCGACGCCACCACCTCCGCCCGCGAGGGCGGGTACCGCGAGGCGGCCCGGACCTTCCACGAGGACCGGCTCGCCTCCTGGGTCCACTACGAGGGCGACGGCAGCCTCAGGGCCTCCGACTGGCTGGAGATCGACCGGGGCGGCGGGGACCCCTTCCTGCGTGGATACGGCGACCACCAGGACGCCCGGCACGCGGCGGTGCTCGCCGATCCGGCCGTACGGACGACCCGGGTGCTCAACGACGTGGAAGGCCGGCTGCGCGGGGAGCGTACGCCCGCGGAGCTGACGAGCGCGTGGCACGAGGCGCGGCGGGCCGTCGGGGCCGCGGAGCTGCACGGCCTGGACGCGCTCGCCGTACGGGCCCGGAGCCTCGCGGACGAGGCGGCGCGCAGGCTGGGGGGTGAGCCGGTCGAGAAGCCGGTGACGGAGCGGGCGGCGACGGGGGAGCCGGTGGCCGAGAAACCGGTGGTCGAGGATCCGGTCACCGGGTCGCCGGTGGTCAGGGAGCCGGTTTCCGGGGAGCCGGTCACCGAAGGCGCCGGTTCGGCGGGCAACGTGCTTCCGTCCTGGGAGCTGCGGGAGGTGCGGCTGCTGACCAGGCGGCTGGACGACGCGCACGCCAGGGGAGACCTCCGGACGGTCGAGCAGACGCGCGCGGACCTGGGCAAGGCGCTGGAGAAGTACCGCGAGAGCGCCGCCGACGGTCCGGAGAAGGAAAAGGTGAGCACGGCGGCGCAGAGTGCTCTCGACCGGATGGGACCCGTCGGCGACGGCCCGGCCCCCGGCCCCGGCACGACCCCGCGACCGCCGGTGGCGCACGGGAGCACTTCCTCCGCCGCCCGGAACGTGCACGGCTTCCAGGACATCGTCGTCACGCCCCGGGAGCCGGTGAACCCCGCCCCGAAGGGCGGCGGGGGCTCTTCGGGGCAGCGGATCGCCACGATGAACACCCTCGACTCGCGTCCGAACGGCGGCGGTTCGTCCTACGCCGGTGGGAAGGACCCGTCCCGCAGCACCACCGAGGTCTCGTCGCCGCCGAGCGAGGAGAGCGGCGTCCTCCACCTGACCGGCGACCGGTACGCGGGCGTCACCCCGTTCGACCCCGGAGCGCCGGGGCGACTCAGGCCCGGCGGAAGCCAGTACCGCGGGTGGGGAGCGCGGGAGACGGAGGTGCCGGTCACCACCTCCCGGGAGGAACTCTCGCTGGTGGACACCCCGGGAACACCGGTCGCGCCCGAGATCGTCCACTTGGTGGAATCACCGCAACAGTCGTCCCCCGCGCCGGGTGTACCGCCGCAGCCGGCCGTCCAGAACCAGCAGCACCCGGTCGAGGGCCAGGTACTGGATCCGCAGGGGGGCCGACTCGGCCTGCCGCTCGACCAATCGGGGACGCAGGGGCAGCCCGGACAGGAACCGGACACGACGGCGAGCCCGGCCCCGCTGCCGCTCAAGGAGCGGCTGGGTCAGGCCCAGAAAAACCTGCGGGCGGCGCAGGAGGCCTACGAATCGGCTCTCAAGACCCGCGCCACCGCTCTCGTCGCCAGGGACCGGACCTACGGCGCCGAAGTCGCGGCCCGACTGGAGCTCGAACAGGCCCAGAAATGGGTGGACGCGGTCCAGGGCGACATCGACGAGCTCACTTTCGACCTGAACCAGTTGAACCGGCAGGCGGACCCGGGGGTGACACCGGACGGCGAAACCACCCCGCAGCAACTCCCCGCGCCGGAACAGGAACACCCCTTCGAGGGCGGTCAACACCAGCAGGAACAAGGGAATATAGCCCTGGAACAGCTGAACGCGGTGCAGCGTGAGGTGGACGAGGTGTCCGCCGAGTACGAGGCCGCCGGGCAGGCCGTCGACGCCGCCAGTGCCCGGATCGTGCTCCTGGAGCAGCAACTCGACGAACACGACGACCCGTCGACGGCCGGGGAGCTCGACGAGGCCCGCAGCGCCCACAGGGAGGCCCTGGCGCATCTCGTCACTCTCGACGAACGCCTCGACCTGCTCGAACCGCGCTGGAAAGCCGCCGAAGAGGAGTTCCTGAGGCAGGCGGAGCGGCCGGCCGTGGACGCATACCTGGCGAAGGCCCTCGCCCGGTACCTGGAGCGCGTGGAGCAGCAGCGGGAGCCGGCCCTTGCCGCTCTCGCGGCGGCCCGCACCCGCCACAGCACATTGCAGGCGCGGAGCAGCCGGGCGCTGCACGCCTCCGTCGCGGCCCGGGAGGCCCTGGAGCGCGCGGAGGCCGGTCTGAGCCGGGCGGGGTGGGAGCTGCGCGTGATCACTCCCCGGCCGAGGAGAACCGCACCGACGACTCCGCCCCCGGCGTTCAGCGCGGGGAGCCGGCTGGGCGCCGGGGG
>NZ_JBSFVR010000237.1:0-11660 GCF_053592415.1 Streptomyces sp. NPDC002690
GGTTCTCTACGGAGCGGCCCAGGTGGCTGGCGGCTGCGCCGATAGCAACGATGGGATTCCCTTCGCGAATCCCTAAAGGCGCTGCGCGCCTTTTATAAACCGCTGCGCGGTTTATGGGAATTCACGCTCCGCGTGAATTGGATTTCCGCTGCGCGGTAATCCTGGGGCGCCTCTCCGCTGCGCTCTGTGGCGGGGCGTCCGCTGCGCTCCAGCCCACCGGCTCCGCCGGGCTGGCTGCGGGAGGGGCTGGTGGTGCGTCAGGTGCGGGCCTGTGTAGGGCTTGGGTCTGCGGCCCATCACTCCGGGGGGCGCGGGCCCAACTGGCGGGCTACCGGGAGGGTGTGGGGCCAGGCTGTCGGGGCGGTGGGCCGGGAGGACCGGAGTGAGGGTGCTTCAGCTCGGGGCCGGGGTGAACTCTGGGACCAGCCCATTCCCCCGCTGTATCAGGTTGATGCACATGTATCTTTGGCGGAATCGGGCCACACTTCCTGACGGGCTATCACTTTCGGTGCATCATCTTGATGGGATGTGTAGTGACTGGGAATCCTGGCCACCTGCACGTACCCATCCGGAGCGTCTCTGTGTGCGGGTGGAACACGATCCGACCGGCACGGGTTCGGCTGCGCGCGCTTCGGCCGGCCCTTGGGTGGATCTGCCTTGACGCCGGGCTCTCAAAAGTCGGGTGAGACATTTTTTTCCGGTTTCCACCCCATAAACAAGGCAAGGACCAGCGGCGGTCGAACGGGGCTTGCGGAGCTTGGGCGGCACGGTCGCATGGTGCTGCTCGACACCCGCCGATCCTCCGGGCTGGCCTGGTCCGTGGCGGGGACTGTCGCCCTCCTGACCGGCGTCAGCATCAGTGCCCCGGTGGCGGTCCTGTCCACCGTCCGCCCCACCCACCCAGGGGGTGAAGCGCACCCGCGCTCCTCCCCCGAAGGAAGGAACCTCCCGTCGTGTCCCACCTCCTGGCCCTCGTCGTCCTCCTCGCCGCCCTCGTCGTCCTGATGCTCCTGGGCGCCATCGGCTACCTCGTCCACCGTCACCCCTCCCTCGCCGTGCCCCTGGGCGCAGTCGTGGGCGTAGCGGCCCTCCTCGCGGCCTGCCTGGCCGTCATCGTCACCCTGTGACCCTGGGCCTCCTCCGGCCGCTCCGCGAGCCCCGCGCCGGGGTGGAGCGGCCGGAGCGCCCCCACGGGGGAGGATGGGCCCATGAGCACGCGTCCCGTGCTGAACCAGCGCGAGGCCGCTACGGCGTGCGGCGTCTGCCGCACGACCGTCCGCCGGCGCCGTGAGGCGGGCGACCTGCCCGGCGCGGTCCAGGACCCGCAGCGCGGGTGACTGATCCCCGTCGAAGACCTCCTCGCGGCGGGATTCCGGCTCAACGCCCCCGCCGGACCGGACCCCGAACACGGCCGCCAGCTCGCCGAGGCCGAAGCGCAGCAGTTGTGTGCGCGGCTCGGCGCGCGCGGAGCACATCGCCGATCTCCAGCGGGCGCTGACGGCGGGCCAGAAGCGGGCGGTGCTCCTGGCCCGCCGTCACCGGACAGGCGCAGCGGGCCGGAACCGGGACCGCACTGGTGCCTCCGCCTACTCCGGTTCCGTCCCCGGCTCCGTTTCCGGTCGAGGAGACGACGGAGCGGCGCCGGTGGTGGCGTACCTGAGTGCGGAGCGGTAGCGGAGACCCGGGCGAGGGGCATGGGGGTCAGGCTTCGGTGGCTGGCGCCGAGTTGGGAGGATGCGGTGACGGGATGCGGGAGGGTGGTCTGAATCACACGCGTCGTTTCGTTGCCAGCTCGGGGAGTTCGCCCTGATCAGAGGGATGCCACACGAGCCACAGCCTTGGATTCCAAGAAAAGCTCCCCCCTTAGGCATCGAAGCAGCCACCGTATAGACGGGAACACCCGGGAAAGCAAGGTACGCTGACGCAAGGGAAGCCACCGCCGGACCTCATGGCTGGTACCTGCAAGGTCTGGCGGTGGCTCTCCTGTAGTGCGTCGTTCTCCAGGTAAGGGAAGAAGACATGGTCAATACTACAGATTCCGTCGGCCGTCCGGGTCCTGCCCGTCACAGCCGGCGGCGGATCAAGACGCTGCTCTGGCGGGCGGCACTGGGCGCTTCGTACACGGGCGGCGGCCTCGGGCTCACGCTCGTGGTGAAGTGGCTGCTCGGCCTCTGACCGAGATTGGCACCACAGCAGTAGGAGGGCTCGGCCATACGGCGACCAGGTCCTCGGGCAGCGGCGCGTCGCGGCGGTGCAGCGTCCGCACGAGCATCGGGCCGATGAACAGGTCGTCCATCAGCTCCACGTCGAGGTCGTCCCGCAGCTCGCCCGCGTCGACGGCCCGGCGGACCGCGTCGACCATCGCGGTCCGGCGCGGTGCGATGACGGTGTTCTGGTACTCGGTCCAGAGCCTGGGGTGGCTCTTCATCTGGACGATCACGTTGTGCAGCAGGACCGAGGAGCGCTGCGCGAGCCCCCGGGTGCGCTGGGACTCCATGAGCACGCGCAGATCGGCGAGCCCGGCGGTGCCTGAGATGACGGGGTCCTGCTCTTCCATGTCGCGCAGGACGTCGAGGAAGAGTTCTTCCTTGCCGTCCCAGCGGCGGTAGATGGTGGCCTTGCCGACCTTGGCGGTACGGGCGATGCGTTCGATGGAGAGTCCGGCGAGCGGTTCGCCGGCCTCCAGGAGGGAGATGACGGCGTCCAGGATGGCCCGTTCGGCGGCGGCGCTGCGGGGGCGGCCCGGGCCCCGGTCGTGCTCGTGTGCCCGCGCGTGCTCCGGTTCCCGCGCCGGGACCTGTTCGGGGCCTTGCCCGGGGCCCTGCGGCGGACCCGGTACCGGGCTCTGCCCGGAGCCCTGCTCCGGGCCCTGCCCGTGTTGCTGATGCCGCACCTGATTCCGCCTCTCCTCGCCCGTGGGACCGCTGCGCCAATTCTCGCCGACCGGAACCCGGCCTTCCCGCCGGGCTCGGCGTGGCCCCGGGCCCACGGGGCCACGCGAAGGCCCGGGCCCCCGGACGTACGCCGTGGGGGCCCGGGCCGGTTCGCGGGGGTCAGCCCTGTCGGCCCTGTTCGGCCGGGACGGGCGCGGGCTGCTCGGGGGCCTGCGGCCGGGGACCGGCGGCGGGCTTTCCGGGCAGGAAGAGCGCGACGACCACGGCGCCGACCAGAGCGATGGCTGCGGAGCCGAGAGCGGCGACGTGCATGGCACCGATAAAGGCGTCGGAGGCCGCCACCGCGAGCGGCTTGCCGGCCGGGCCGAGCTTCGCGGCGACGCCGAGCGTGGCCTCGATCGACTCCCCGGCGGCGTCCCGGGCTCCGGCCGGTACGGCCGAGAGGTGGCCCTCGATGTCACCCCGGTAGACGGTGGAGAGCACCGAGCCGAGCACGGCGATGCCGAGCGCCCCGCCGACCTGGCGGAAGGTGTTGTTGATGGCGGAACCGGCACCGGCCTTCTCGCGGGGCAGCGCCTGCATGATGGCGACGGTGACGGGCGGCATGATGTGCGCCATTCCGGCGCCCTGGACGAAGAAGACCACGCACAGCAGCCAGACGGGCGTGTCGGCGTCGAAGGTCGCGAAGGCGGCGAGCCCCGCGGCGACCAGGATCAGGCCGACGGTGCAGACCGCGCGGACCCCGAAGCGCTGGACGACGATCCGGGCGCGCGGCGAGAAGATCATCTGCGCGGCGGCGAGCGGCAGGACCAGCAGTCCGGACTGGAGCGCGGTGTAGCCGCGCACGCTCTGGAGGTAGAACGCGGAGAAGAAGGTGACGCCCATCAGCGCGAAGAAGACCAGCGCGATGGCGGTGACGGCGGCGGAGAACGCCGGCTTCTTGAAGTGGGAGACGTCGAGCGCGGGGTGCTGGACGCGCTTCTCGTACAGGACGAAGGCGATCAGGACCACCAGGCCGCCGAGGACCGGGGCGAGCACGGTGAGGTCGGTGAAGTCGGCGAGTTCGCCGCCCCGGATGATGCCGTAGACGAGCAGGACGAGGCCCACGACGGACAGGACGACGCCCACCGGGTCGAGCTTGCCGGGCTTGGGGTCGCGCGAGTCCGGTACGAGGATCACCATCGCGACCAGGGCGACGAGGCCCACGGGCACGTTGACGAGGAAGATGGAGCCCCACCAGAAGTGCTCCAGGAGGAGACCGCCGGTGATCGGGCCGATGGCGATGCCCAGGCCGACGCCGCCGGCCCAGATGCCGATGGCCTTGGGCTGCTCGGCGGGCTCGAAGACGTTCATCAGGATGGCGAGGGTGGCCGGCATCACGAAGGCGGCGCCGAGGCCCATGACCGCACGCCAGGAGATGAGCTGGCCGGGCGAGTCGGAGAAGGCGGCGAGCGCGGAGCCCACGACGAAGACGGAGATGCCGAAGAGCAGCACCCGCTTGCGGCCGAGGCGGTCACCGAGGAGCCCCGCCGTGAAGAGCAGACCGGCGAAGACGAGCGTGTAGGAGTTGATCGCCCACTCCAGCTCGCTCTGGGTGGCACCGATTCCGTCCGGTGCGGGACTGGCGATCGTCTTGACCGCGACGTTGAGGATCGAGTTGTCCAGCACCACGATGAGCAGGCTGAGCATGAGCACGGCGAGAACGGCCCAACGGCGGCGGTGGACCGCCTCCGGGACACGGGACACGGCGACGGGCGCGCCGGACGGTATGGACATGGTGAAGAGCGTAGCCGTGTTTCGATACGAGACCGTCTCGTATTGTAAAGTTTTTACCCTTCCCGCCCCGCCTCCCGCCCGTCCGCGCACCTCCCACGCCCCCCCGCCCGGCGATCCGGCGGAAGGCGACTCGCGGGCCCACTTCCCGCGCACCACCGGAGGATGCCACCATGGAAGGGATCCGGGGACGCCGTCAGGGCGCCTCGAGATGACGAAGGAGCCGTTGGCCATGTCGCTCAACGCTGCGCAGAATCAGTCTGCCCCCGCCGGGCCCTCCCCCTCCGACAGCGGCAAGGCGCTGTACGGAGGCAAGAGCACCCGCCGCATCACCGTCCACGACATCGCCGCCGCCACCGCGCGCGGTGAGAAGTGGCCCATGCTGACCGCCTACGACGCGATGACCGCGTCCGTCTTCGACGAGGCCGGCATCCCGGTCCTGCTCGTCGGCGACTCCATGGGGAACTGCCACCTCGGCTACGAGACCACCGTGCCCGTCACGATGGACGAGATCACCATCCTGTCGGCCGCCGTCGTACGGGGCACCAAGCGCGCCCTGGTCGTCGGCGACCTGCCCTTCGGTTCGTACCAGGAGGGCCCCGTCCAGGCGCTCCGCAACGCCACCCGGCTGATCAAGGAGGCCGGGGTCGGCGCCGTGAAGCTGGAGGGCGGCGAGCGCAGCCTCGACCAGATCCGGCTGCTGGTCGAGTCCGGCATCCCGGTCATGGCCCACATCGGCCTCACCCCGCAGTCGGTCAACGCCATGGGGTACCGGGTCCAGGGGCGCGGCGAGGAGGGCGCGCACCAGTTGCTGCGGGACGCCAAGGCCGTACAGGACGCGGGAGCGTTCGCCGTCGTCCTGGAGCTGGTGCCGGCCGAGCTGGCCGCCGAGGTCACCCGCACCCTGCACATCCCGACCGTCGGGATCGGCGCCGGTCCGGACACGGACGCCCAGGTGCTCGTCTACACCGACATGGTGGGACTGACCGGCGGCAAGGTACCGCGCTTCACCAAGCAGTACGCGAACCTGCGTCAGGTCATGGGTGACGCGGCGAAGGAGTTCGCGGGCGAAGTCGTCGGCGGCACGTTCCCGGCGCCGGAGCACACCTTCCACTGACGGCCCGGGCGGCCCACGCCGCCCCCCACCGGCCCCGCGGGTCCCACCTGCCGTGCCGGTCACACAGCCACCTCCGGCACCACCGTCAGCCCGCCGACATCCCCCATCGGCGGGCTGACGCATGCCTGTCGGCGGATTGGTACTCGCCTGTAGGCGATATATCGGCGAACTGTCGGCCGCGTCTGGTCCCATGGTGGACATGACGCGAAACGACATGAACCCCGGGCGCGGAATCGCCATCGAAGTACGGGGGCTGGTGAAGCACTACGGCACCACCAAGGCACTGGACGGTGTCGACCTCGACGTGCGCGAGGGCACCGTGCTCGGTGTTCTCGGCCCGAACGGCGCGGGCAAGACGACGCTCGTACGCGCCCTCTCCACGCTCATCGTGCCCGACGCGGGCCACGCGATCGTGGCCGGCTACGACGTGGTCAAGCAGCCCCGGCAGTTGCGCCGCACCATCGGCCTGACCGGCCAGTACGCCTCCGTCGACGAGAAGCTCTCCGGCTGGGAGAACCTCTACATGATCGGCCGGCTCCTCGACCTGCCCCGCAAGGAGGCCCGCAGCCGCGCCGACGAGCTGCTGGAGCGTTTCTCGCTCACCGAGGCGGCCCGCCGCCCCGCGATGGACTACTCGGGCGGTATGCGCCGCCGGCTCGACCTGGCCGCCTCCATGATCGGCCGCCCCGCGGTCCTCTACTTGGACGAGCCGACCACGGGCCTCGACCCGCGCACCCGCAACGAGGTCTGGGACGAGGTGCAGCGGATGGTCGCCGAGGGGGCGACCGTGCTGCTCACCACGCAGTACATGGAGGAGGCCGAGCAGCTCGCCAGCGAGCTGACGGTGATCGACAAGGGCCGCATCATCGCGCGCGGCGGTGTCGACGAGCTGAAGGCGAAGGTCGGCGGCCGCACTCTCCAGATCCGCCCGTCCGACCCGGCCGACCTGCCCGCGATGGCGCGCGCCCTGCACGAGGCGGGGCTCGACGGGGTCTCCGGCGCGCAGGCCGTCCCGGACGAGGGCCTGCTGTACGTACCGATCCTGAGCGACCAGCAGCTGACGGCCGTCATCGGCCTGCTGGGAACGCGCGGCTTCTCGCTCGCGCACGTCGCCACCGCCCTGCCCAGCCTGGACGAGGTCTTCCTCGCCATCACCGGCGGCAAGACCTCGGCCGCCGCCGCTCCGACCGACGAGGAGGTCGCCGCATGAGTACGACGACGCTGACGAAGTCCCCCACCGACCAGGTGCCGGTCCGGCCCGTGAGCGACGAGGGGAAGATCGGGCTGCGCGCCAACCTGCGCCACATCGGGGCGCTGACCCGGCGCAACCTGCTCCAGATCAAAAAAGACCCCGAGTCGATGTTCGACGCGCTCCTGATGCCGGTCATCTTCACGCTGCTGTTCACGTACGTCTTCGGCGGCTCGGTCGGCGGCTCGCTCGGCGGCGGGCGGGAGGAGTACCTCAACTACCTGATCCCCGGCCTGATGGCCATGATGGGGATGAACATCGCCTCCGCCGTGGGCACCGGTGTCAACGACGACTTCCGCAAGGGCGTCATGGACCGGTTCCGCACGATGCCGATCGCCCGGTCCTCGGTGCTGATCGCGAAGATCGTGGTGGAGCTGGGCCGGATGATGGTCGCCACCGTCATCCTGCTGGTGATGGGTTTCGCGCTCGGCATGGAGATCCAGACCTCGTTCCTCGGTCTGCTCGAAGCCGTCGCGCTCTCGGCGGTGTTCGGTGCCGCCATCATGTGGATCTTCATCCTGCTCGGGCTGGCCATGAAGACGGCCCAGGCGGTCCAGGCGACAGGAATGCTGGTGCTGATGCCCCTGCAGTTCGGTTCCTCCATCTTCGCGCCGACCCAGACGATGCCGGGCTGGCTCCAGACGTTCACCGAGTACAACCCGCTGTCGAACCTCGCCGACGCGGCGCGCGGTCTGATGATGGGCGGCCCGATCGCCCACTCGGTCTGGGTGACTCTCGCCTGGGCCGGCATCATCACCGTCGTGATGGCACCGCTGGCGGTCGCCAAGTTCCGCAAGGCCAGCTGACGGCCCCGCCCCCGCGTTTCGCCGTCCGTCCCGGAATCGGGCGGACGGCGGACGCGCGGGTCCGGTCGCGGCTCCGTGCACGCCGCACCGGACGCCCAACTCGGCCCGTGGGTCACGGGCTTGCGCACCCGCGTGCGAGCAAGCCCCCGCGGGGGGTGCGGCGGGGCGGCTCAGGCCACCGCGACGGCCTCGATCTCGATGAGCATGCCGGGGTCGGACAGGGCACTGACCTCGGCCAGGAGGCTGGCAGGACGGCAGCGGACCGCGGCGAGTTCGTCCATGAGGACCGTGTAGTTGGCCTTGCAGTCGGCCAGGTCGGTGGTGAAGACGCGAATCTGCACGACGTCCGCCATCGTCATCCCCGCATCGGCGACGGTCTGCCCGAGCCGTCGCAGGGTGAGCCTCATCTGCCCGGCCATGTCCCCCTCGCAGGCGATGGCGCCCTCGTCGTCGCGGGCCTCGTGCCCGGAGACGAAGAGCCAGCTTCGGGGAGAGTCGACCCGGACCGCACGGTTGTACATCAGCCTCTCGCCCGCCATGCGTGGACCGATCTCGTGAACGCCCATGTCTCCCGCCCTTCCGGTCGAATCGCGGGAACAGGCAATCACCTGGACCGCGACACCCTCCGGACCCGCCCGGAACGGGCGTGTCGCTCCGATGTCCCGCCGCCACCTCGTGAGGGGGCGGCCTTCACCGGTTGTGCGCGGACGCCAGGGCGGTGGCCTCCGCCAGGGAGAGGTCACCGCCTTCCGCGTACGCCGCTTCGAAGGCCGCGTCCCCGATCACCGCGCGCGCCGCTCTCTCGGCACTGGCCAGGTTCTGCCGCTCCACCCGGGTGTACACGTGGAGGGGGGAGAGGCGGGCGGCCTGCGTGCCGAGCACCCGGGCGGCGTCCCTGGCGCTCTCCCCGCCGCCGAGCCCCGCCAGCGCCCAGGCCGCCGTCACGAGGTGGATGGAGGTCATCTGGGGTGCGACCATCTGCGCCAGCCGGTCGTTGGCGCGTTCCACCGCCTTGATCGCACGGTCCAGGGCCTGCGCGTACAGCCCTTCCTCGTTGTCGAGCCACGCCACCACCCCCATGACGAAGCCCTCGAAGATGGCCAGCGTCTGCCCGTTGAACTCCGCCGCCAGCAACTCCATCTGGGCACGCGCCTCAGTGATCCGCCCGGTACGGCCGAGCAGCATGCCCAGGTGCATCCGGGCGAAGGGCGTCGCCTCGTGGCCGGAGCTCGTCCGGTCCATGCCGATGACGTCGCGGAGGATGGCCTCCGCCTCCTCGGTCCGGTCCGTCTCGGCGAGGATGTTCGCGTACCGGGTGCGCAACACGGCGACCTGCGACTGCGCACCGAGCTGTTCGGCGTACTCCATGGCGGCAAGGTAGTCCTCGGCGGCCTCCTGGTACTTGCCCGCCTGCTCGTTGGCCTCGCCGCGCGAGGCCAGTGCCTCGGCGGAACCCCAGGCGTCTTGCAGCCGGGTGAAGATCTCCAGGCTCTCGTCCGCGTCCACCCGGGCGTCCTGGGTCGACTCGGCCTGGTTGGCGAGCAGGTTGGCCCGCATCTGGAGCGCCGACCCCAACTCCCATTCGTAGCCGTACCGCCGGCAGGTGCGCACGGTCTCGTCCATCACTTCGTACAGCTCGTTCCTCTCGCCGGTGAGGATGACGGCGAAGACCCAGAGCGATCCGGGCGAACGGCAGGTCTGCGGTTGGCCGGGCTGGTAGGTGCGGGCGATGATCCGGAGGCGCTCCATGCTCTCCTCGGTCATCCACAGATCCATCTCGTGGTCCATGTTGGCGATCTGGATGAGCCGCACCCCGCGTCGCGCCTCCATGAGCTGGTCGGGCTCCATGGGCGGCGGCTTGTCCGTGCACCGCTCGTGCAGCGGGGGCGCGGGCACTCCCGGCGGGGCGAACGGGTCGGGGCCGAGCGCCGCCGCCGTGTCGGCCCATTGGCGGGCCTCGTCACGCAGGTCGCGCAGCATCCAGTACGGGCCCATGGACAGGATGATGCAGAGGCACTCGTGCTCGTCCTCCAACGCCGCCGCGTGACGGAAGGCGGTGCGCAGGTTCTCGTACTCGCGCCGGAACAGCTCAAG
The DNA here is from genome assembly GCF_053592415.1 of Streptomyces sp. NPDC002690. Taxonomy (NCBI): domain Bacteria; kingdom Bacillati; phylum Actinomycetota; class Actinomycetes; order Kitasatosporales; family Streptomycetaceae; genus Streptomyces; species Streptomyces sp. NPDC002690. The sequence goes on from NZ_JBSFVR010000237.1 coordinate 9,934, forward strand.
GGCGGCCCGCTGCCCGGGGCCGCGCAGCCGGGGCCCGGCGGTACGGGCCAATTCGCGGTAGTGCACGAGGTGGCACCGGTCGACGGCGGCGCGCTCGCCCGCCTCGTCCAGACGCTCGGAGGCGTACTCCCCGACGGTCTCCAGCAGCCGGTAGCGCATCTCGCCCTCGCCCGACTCCTCGGCGACGACGAGGGACTTGTCGACGAGCGAGCCGAGGAGGACGGCGACGTCGCGGACGTCCACCGCCTCCTCGTCCCCGGTGATCCCGGCGTACGTGCCGGGGAAGTCGCCCACGCTCAGGGAGCAGACGGCCTCGGCCGCCGCGAGGGAGCAGCCGCCCGCGAAGACCGACATCCGCCGCAGGACGGCGCGTTCGGCGGCGTCCAGCAGATCCCAGGACCAGTCCACGACCGCCCGGAGCGTCTGTTGGCGGGGCAACAGGGTCCGGCTGCCGCTGGAGAGCAGCCGGAAGCGGTCGTCGAGCCGGTCGGCGATCTGCCGGGGGCTGAGCATCCGCAGCCGTGCGGCGGCGAGTTCGATGGCGAGGGGCAGTCCGTCGAGGCGGCGGCAGATCTCGACGCTGGCCGCGGCCGTCGCCGGGTCCGCGTCGCTCCGGAAGCCGGGCCGGGCCGCCTGACCGCGCTCCCCGAAGAGGCGGAGCGCCGTGGGGTCCGGCAGCGGTTCGACCGGGCGGACGAACTCGCCGGGTACGCCCAGGGGTTCGCGGCTCGTCGCGAGGACGGTGACACCCGGGCAGCGGGCGAGGAGGTGGTCGGCGAGCGCGGCTGCGGCGCCGACGACGTGCTCGCAGTTGTCGAGCAGCAGGAGCATCCGGCGGCGGGCGCAGTGCTCGGTGAGGCGTACGAGGGGGCTCGCGGTGCCTCCCTCGGCGACGCGCATCTCCTCGGCACCGGCGCCGCGCAGCACGGTCTCCCGGGCGTCGAGCGCGGAGAGCACCGCTTCGGGAACGGCCTCGGGGCTGTCCACGGGGGCGAGTTCGGCCATCCACACGCCGTCCGGCCAGTTGCCGGCGACGGTCTCGGCGGCCTCCTGCGAGAGCCGGGTCTTGCCCGCGCCGCCGGGGCCGAGGAGCGTCACCAGCCGGGACCGGTCGAGGTCCTCGCGCAGTGCGGCGATGTCCGCCTCGCGGCCGACGAAACTGGTGAGCCGGGCCCGGAGGTTGCCGGACGGCATGCGCAGCGGCGGCAGGGCCGGGGTGTGGGGGGTACGGACATCCGGGACGCCGCTCGCGGGAGTCCGCAGGTCGGGGCCGAGCGGGCGCGCCGGGGCGTCGGGACCCTCACCGGCCGGCTCCGGGCGGGCCGCTCCCGGTACCGGACGGGCCGGCGGGGCACTGCCATGGTGCAGCAACTCTGCGTGCAGCGACCGCAGTTCGGCGCCCGGGTCGGTACCGAGCCGGGCGGCGAGCAGGGTGCGCACCTCCTCGTACGCGGCGAGGGCCTGGGCGGTGCGGCCCGCGTGGTGCAGGGCGCGGATGCGGAGCGCCTGGAGCGGTTCGTCGAGCGGGTGGTCGGCGCAGAGCGCGACCAGTTCGGGCAGCGCCTCCTCGGCGCGGCCGAGCGCGCCCGGCCGTCTGCGATCCCCTCGACGGCCGCACGAGCGTAGGCGACGATCGGCTCCGGCAGTCGCGCAGGTGGGACCCTGCGCGGCCTGCCACCTCGTCCCGCATGCGCTCGATCTCTTCCGGTTTCAGTGCCTCGACCTCG
>NZ_JBSFVR010000238.1:0-11628 GCF_053592415.1 Streptomyces sp. NPDC002690
AACGGCGTCGTCGAACAGACCCGCCGCCACGCCGCCGTCGCCGCCCTCCTGCGCGTCCCCCACGTCGTCCTCGCCGTCAACAAGATGGACCTCGTGGACTGGTCCGAGAAGGAGTTCCTGCGGATCACCGAGGACTTCGCCCGGCATGTACGCGAACTCGACCACCCGATAGGTGAGTTCACCGCGATACCGGTCTCCGCGCTGACCGGCGACAACGTCGTGGACCGTTCCTCGCACATGGACTGGTACACCGGCCCCGCCCTCCTCGACCACCTGGAGACCGTCCGCACCGACGACGGGCAGGCGGACCGGCCGGCCCGGCTTCCCGTGAGTTACGTCATCCGGCACGGCGACGACCGTTACTACGCGGGCCAGTTGACCTCCGGCGAGCTGCGCACCGGTGACACGGTGGTCGTCCTCCCCTCCGGTGTCACCTCCACGGTCACCGCCGTCGACCGTCTCGGCAGCCGTGTCGACGCCGCGTACGCCCTGGACTCGGTCTCCGTACGCCTCGCCGACGACCTCGACATCGGCCGGGGCGACCTCATCGCCCCGGTGGCCGAGGCGCCCGCGCTCACCCGGAGCCTCGACGCCGACGTCTGCCACCTGCACGAACGCACCCTGCGCGTCGGGGACCGGGTACTGCTGAAGCACACCACCCGTACGGTCAAGGCGATCGTCCAGGACCTGCCCGGCCGGCCCGACGGTCTCACCACCAACGAGCTGGGCCGGATACGGCTCCGCACGGCCGAACCGCTCGCCGCCGACCCCTACGCCGACTCGCGCCGCACGGGTTCCTTCCTCCTCATCGACCCCGCTGACGGCGCCACGCTGACCGCGGGCATGGTCCGGTGATCGCGTGCCGATCCCGGGCAGGGCGCCCGCGCCCGCACTCGTCCTGAAGCAGGTCACGCACACCTACCGGAGCGGCGAACCGCCGGTGCTCGACCGGCTCGATCTCACCGTCGCGCAGGGGGAGTTCCTCTGCGTCCTGGGCGCGTCCGGCTCCGGGAAGTCCACCCTGCTGAGCCTGTTCGGCGGGCTGGAGCGCCCCTCCTCGGGCACGGTGTCGCTGCCGTCGCCGCGACCCGCGCTGATGTTCCAGGAGCACGCGCTGTTCCCCTGGCTCACCGCCGGCGGGAACGTCGAACTCGCGCTCCGCTTCGGCGGGTTGCCGAAGCCCGAAAGGGACGCGGAGGCCCGGCGGCTGCTCGCCCTCGTACGGCTGCCGGGCGCGTACGACCGGCCCGTCCACGAACTCTCCGGCGGCATGAGGCAACGCGTCGCGCTGGCTCGCGCGCTCGCACAGGGCAGCCGGGTGCTGCTGATGGACGAACCCTTCGCCGCACTCGACACGATCACCCGGGACGTGCTGCACGAGGTCCGGCATCTGGGAAGCGCGCGGGCTCACCGTCGTCTTCGTCACCCACCAGGTGCCCGAGGCCGTCCGGCTCGCCACCCGCATCGTGCTGCTCTCCTCGCGACCGGGCCGCATCGCCCACGAGTGGCGGGCCGGTGAAGCCGGGGCGGACAGCACGGCCATCACCGCCCGGCTGCGGGAGGAGATCCGGCGCCATGCCCTCGCCCACTGAACAGAAGGAGCGGACGGCCGAAGCCGCGGCGCTCACCGAGGGTCTGGACCGGCTGGACAGCACCCCGGTACGCCCGCCCGCACCTCGCGGTACGGCCTGGCGGCGTGCCGCCCGCCTCCGCCGCGCGGCGGGCGCCCCGGCCCTTTCCGCGCTCGTCCTGCTGCTGCTCTGGCAGGGCGCGTACGCGCTCGGCCTCTCCGCCACGCTCCCCTCCCCCGCCGCCGTCGCCACGTCCCTGGGCGACGCGCGGCGGGACGGCACCCTGTGGCCGGCACTGGGCCACAGCCTGCTCCGTACGGCCTGGGGGTTCACGGTCTCCGCGGTGCTCGGCACCCTCCTCGGGCTGCTGATCCACCGGGTGCGCGCCGCGCGCGGGGCGCTCGCCCCCGTTCTGTCGGCGCTCCAGTCGCTCCCCGCCGCCGGCCTGGTGCCTCTCGGGGTCATCGTCTTCGGCGAGTCCGAGAAGGCGGTGTACGCGGTGGTGCTGCTCGGAGCCGTACCGTCCGTGGCGCTCGGCGTGGCCGGGGCACTGGGACAGATCCCACCGCTGCTGCTGCGGGCCGGGCGTTCGCTGGGCGCCTCCGGGCCCGCACTCGTCCGGCACATCCTGCTGCCGGCCGCGCTGCCCGGGCTGGTGGCCGCGCTCCGGCAGGGCTGGACCTTCGGCTGGCGGGCGCTGATGACGGCGGAGCTGATCACCGCGACCCCGCTGCCCGGGGTGGGCCGGCTCCTCAACTCCGGCAAGGAGAACGACGACACCGCGCTCGTGCTCGCCGCCGTCCTCCTCGTGCTCGCCGTCGGCATCGTCATGGAGTCCGCCCTCTTCACCCCGGTGGAGCGACGGGTGCTGCGCGCCCGCGGCCTGCTCCCCGACCCCGCCCGGCCCTGACCCCTGCCCGAACCCCCGGCCCTCCCTCGAGCCGCCCCGCCCCACCCGCCGTGCGCCCGCGCACGCCCCGAAAGGCACACCCATGAGCCCGGCCGCCTCCTCATCTCCGCCGAAGGTCAGCGTCGTCGTCCCCGTGTACAACCCGGGTGCGCACATGGACGAGTTGATCGACTCCCTGCTCAACCAGACGATGGACCCCGGGGACTTCGAGGTGATCCTCGTGGACGACGGTTCGACGGACGGCACCGGAGAGCGGCTCGACCGGCTCGCCGCCGAACACGCTCACTTCCAGGTGATGCACATCCCCAACTCCGGCTGGCCGTCCCGCCCCCGCAACCTGGGGATCGAGCGCGCCCGGGGTACCTACGTCCAATTCGCCGACAACGACGACTGGTTCGGCACCGAGGCCCTGCAACGCCTCTACGCGTACGCCGAGGAGAACGGTTCCGACATCGTGGTGGGCCGGATGGCCGGCCGGGGCCGGGGCGTCCCCCGGGAACTGTTCCGGAAGAACCTCCCCGACGCCCGGCCGGAGAAGAGCGCGCTGGTCGACAGCCTCACCCCGCACAAGATGTTCCGCCGGGCCTTCCTGCTGGAGCACGGGCTGCGCTTCCCCGAGGGCAGACGCCGGCTGGAGGACCACGTCTTCGTGATGGCCGCCTACTTCGCCGCCCGGCGGATCTCGGTCCTCGCCGACTACGTCTGCTACTACCACGTCGCCCGTCCCGACCACTCCAACGCGGGCTTCCGCACCTTCGACCCCGCCGGCTACTTCGGCAACCTCCGCGAGGCGCTCGACATCGTCGACGCGAACACCGGGCCCGGCGCCGTCCGCGACCGGCTGCACCGGCGGTGGCTGCGGGTGGAGACCGTCGAGCGGCTCAGCGGGAAGAGATTCCTGAACGCCCCCGAAGAGTGGCGCCGGGACTTCTTCCGCGAGGCCCGCGCCCTGGTCGCCGAACGGTTCGGCCCGGGGGTCGCCGCAGGGCTGCCCGCCCGCCAGCGCGCGGCGGCCGAACTCCTCGTCCAGGACCGGATCGACGCGGTACGCGAACTCGCCGGGTGGGAGGCGGCGGTCCGCGCCAAGGCCACCGTCTCCGCCCCGTCCGCCGAGGAGATCACCGCCACCGGCGAACTGCTCTCCGGCGGCTCCCCGCTCACCTTCAGCCACCGCCCGGACGGGACCGACTCGCTGTCCGTCCCGGTGGACGGCATCCCGGCCGAGGCACTGGACGTCACCAAGGCGCTCAGGACGGCCAAGATGGACGTGCTGGCCCGGCGCAGGGGCGGCGCGGAGGAGTTCTTCGTACCCTCGAAGACCAGCGTCACCCGGGTCCCTGACCCGACCGTCCCCGGCGCCTTCCGGACCGTTCACACCACCGTCGCCCGGCTCGCCCCGGACACCCTCAACTCGGGCCGTAACGCCGGGACGTGGGACCTCAAGGTCCGCATCAGCAGCTGCGGCTGGCAACGCGACGCCACGCTGCCGCTCAGTCTCCTCATCAGCACGGACGGCGCCCCGCCCGTCCTCACCACCCCGCCCGCCCGCCCCGTCACGGTCCTCCGTCTGAAGCGGGCGGCCCGGCGCAGGGCGGCGGCCCTGCTGGCCCGGCTGCGCGGCCTGGTCTGAAGACCCTCCCGGCCGGACGCCATCATGGCGCCATGAGCGATACGAACCTGGCCAACGGCGGTGTCTGGCGACTGCACCACGGCCCCCACGAGCTCGCCCGGCTGACGGTGACCGGCACCGACATGCCCTGGGTGCACGCCACGGTCGAGACGCTTCCCGCCTTCGAGGAGTTCCGCCCCCTCTTCGAGGAGCAGGCACGCGCCACCGCCGAGGAGGACTGGGAGCGGGCCGACACCTGCTTCCTCCGGATACGCGAGGCGCTCACACTGACCTTCCCGGACGGCGGCCAGGTCGCCGAGTTCGCGCTGGACCTCCACGACGACGGCACCGCCGACTGGCGATGGCACGACGAGCCCTTCGGCCCCGACGACCTGTAGCCCGCTCGTAGCCCGCTCACCCCGGGCGTACGAAGACGGCCCCGGGGCCACCCGCGGCGGCGGGCGGCCCCGGGGCCGTCTTCGTCATGCGTACCGGCCCGGGCGCGTGGTACCGGGCCGGTGGTCAGTGGGCGCTCACGCGCGGCGGCGGGCCACCTCGTAGAGCACGATGCCGGCCGCGACACCGGCGTTCAGCGACTCGGCGCCACCCGGCATCGAGATGCGGACGCGGTAGTCGCAGGTCTCGCCCACGAGGCGGCCGAGGCCCTTGCCCTCGCTGCCGATCACGATGACGACCGGACCGGCCAGCTGCTCCAGGTCCTCCACCGTGTGCTCACCGTCGGCGGCCAGACCGACGACCGTGAGGCCCGCCTTCTGGTAGCCCTCCAGCGCGCGGGTCAGGTTGGTGACCCGGGAGACCGGGGTGCGCGCGGCCGTACCGGCCGACGACTTCCAGGCGCCCGCCGTCATGCCGGCCGCACGCCGCTCGGGGACGACCACGCCGTGGCCGCCGAACGCCGACACGGACCGGACGATCGCGCCCAGGTTGCGCGGGTCGGTGACCCCGTCGAGCGCGACGATCAGCGGGTCCTCGCCGTTGTCGTACGCGGCGGCGGTCAGGTCCTCCGGGTGCGCGTACTCGTACGGCGGGACCTGGAGGACGAGGCCCTGGTGGTTCAGGCCGTTCGTCATCCGGTCCAGCTCGGGGCGCGGCGCCTCCATGAGGTTGATGTTGCCACGGTCGGCGGCGAGCTTCAGCGCGTCACGCACCCGCTCGTCGTTCTCGATGTACTGCTGGACGTAGAGCGTCACCGCGGGGACGCCGTCGCGCAGCGCCTCGTAGACCGGGTTACGGCCGACGACCATCTCCGAGGTGCCCTTGACGCCGCCGCGCCGAGGGGCGGGGCGACGGGCCGCCGCCTGCTTGGCCGCGGCGTTCGCGATGCGGTTCTTCTTGTGTCCCTTGCGGGCGGAGGCGGGCGGCGTCGGGCCCTTTCCTTCGAGGCCACGGCGTCGCTGCCCACCGCTGCCGACCTGCGCGCCCTTCTTGTTGGACGTGCGGCGGTTCCTGCGCTGGCTGTTCCCGGCCATGACCTACCTGTTTCGTTGCTTCAGAAATGCTTCTACAAGTGAAAGTGTGCCGCCCGGACGGCCGGGCGGCACATTCGCGCCGGTGGGCGCGGTGTGAGGAGCGGTGCTCAGCGCGGTCCCAGTGTCCACCGGGGGCCGCTCGCACTGTCCTCGATGACCAGCCCGGACTGGTTCAGCTGGTCGCGGATCGCGTCCGCGGCTGCCCAGTCCTTGCGCTCGCGGGCGCCCTGCCGCTGGTCCAGCACGAGCCGCACCAGCGTGTCGACGACGCCGTGCAGGTCCTCGCCCCGGTCGCCCGCGCCCGCCCAGTGCGGGTCGAGCGGGTCCAGGCCGAGGACGCCGAGCATGGCCCGGACCTCGGCGAGGCGGGCGATCGCGGCTTCCTTGTCGTCGGCGGCGAGGGCGGAGTTGCCCTGGCGCACGGTGGTGTGGACGATCGCGAGCGCCTGCGGGACGCCCAGGTCGTCGTCCATCGCCTCGGCGAAGGCCGGCGGCACCTCGGAGGCGGGCGCGACCGTCTCGCCCGTCTTCTCGGTGACCCGCTGCGCGAAGCCCTCGATCCGCGCGAACGCGGACTCCGCGTCACGCAGCGACGCCTCGCTGTACTCGATCATCGAGCGGTAGTGCGCGGCGCCCAGGTAGTAGCGGAGCACGATCGGTCGCCACGCCTTGACCATCTCGCTGACCAGCACGGAGTTGCCCAGCGACTTCGACATCTTCTCGCCGGCCATGGTGACCCAGCCGTTGTGCACCCAGTACTTGGCGAAGGTGTCGCCGAACGCCTTGGACTGGGCGATCTCGTTCTCGTGGTGCGGGAAGATCAGGTCGATCCCGCCGCCGTGGATGTCGAACTCGGTACCGAGGTACTTGTGCGCCATCGCGGAGCACTCCAGGTGCCAGCCAGGACGGCCGCGGCCCCACGGGGTGTCCCAGCTGGGCTCGCCCGGCTTCGCGGACTTCCACATGGCGAAGTCGCGCGGGTCGCGCTTGCCGGTCTCGCCCTCGCCGGACGGCTGGCGCAGGTCGTCGAGGTTCTGGTTGGAGAGCTCCAGGTACCCGGGGAACGAGCGCACGTCGAAGTAGACGTTGCCGTCCGCCGCGTAGGCGTGGCCGCGCTCGATGAGGCCGCGCATCATCTCGATCATCTCGGTGATGTGGCCGGTGGCGCGGGGCTCGTAGGTGGGCGGCAGGCAGCCGAGGGCGGCGTAGCCGTCGTTGAACGCGCGCTCGTTCTCGTACCCGATCGACCACCAGGGGCGGCCCTGCTCCTCGGACTTCCAGATGATCTTGTCGTCGATGTCCGTGACGTTCCGGACGAACGTCACGTCGTAGCCGCGGTACGCGAACCAGCGGCGCATGATGTCGAAGTTCAGGCCGGAACGGATGTGCCCGATGTGCGGTGCGGCCTGGACGGTAGCGCCACAGAGGTAGATCGAGACACAGCCCGCTGTGAGCGGGACGAAGTCACGGATCTGCCGGGCGCTGGTGTCGTACAGGCGAATAGTCACGCCACCAGGGTAGTAGGCCGACACCCGTGCCCCGCGACCTCTGACGAGCCTCGGGGTAACTTTTCTGCTATGCGAGCCCCTGGAGGGCGCCCCGAAGGCATCACCACGGGGCACGGGGTGCAGGTGGGACGCGTGGAACGGGCGTGGCGGGGCCGTTCAGCCCGCGCGGGAAACCCTTTCCGGCGCGGGCGGGGCGGTCGCCGTCGGACGGCCCCGCGACCGTCCCTCAGATGCGGCCGACCACCTTGCGCGGGGTGATCCGCACGACGACCCGTTCGGCGTCGTTCACGGAGTCCGGGTTGAAGTCCGCGTACCCCTTGCCGGTGTACTTCCGCGACAGCTGGTCGATCAGCTCCTGACCGCCCTCGGTCGACAGGGTCGCCTCGCCGCGGATCTCGGCGTACGAGTACGGCGCGTCGAACGGCTGGAGCAGCACGGTGACCCGGGGGTCGCGGCGCAGGTTCTTCTCCTTGCGGCGGCCCACCGTGGTGGAGATCAGTACGTCGTCGCCGTCCCGCGCCACCCACACGGGTGACACCTGCGGGCTGCCGTCGGGCTGGATCGTGGCGACGTTGACGAACACGGGGGTGTCCAGCAGGTTCTTGAGCTCATCGGAAAGTGCGGCGGTCATGACCTACATCCTCCTGCGGGTGGCTGTGACGGACTATGACGGTGAGTGATGCGCTCACTCCTACCCGCCAACCCCGCGCCCGCTCCATTCGTTCCCGCGACACGCCCACCGGAAGGGTGAAGTCGTGGACGCGGTGGGTGTACGGACTCCCGGGGCCCACCGCCGTCCGGCAGCGGGCCCCGGCACCGCCTCAGGAGGCGCGGTACACCAGCGCGGTGGCGATCCCCGCGACGCCCTCGCCCCGGCCGGTGAAGCCGAGGCCGTCCGAGGTGGCGGCGGAGAGCGAGACGGGCGCGCCGACGACGGCCGAGAGCACCTGCTGCGCCTCCTCGCGGCGCTTGCCGATCTTCGGCCGTACCCCGACGACCTGCACGGCGACGTTACCGATCTCGAAGCCCGCCGCCCGCACGATGCGCGCCGCCTCGGTCAGCAGCGTGACGCCGGAGGCGCCGGACCACTCCGGGCGGCCGGTGCCGAAGTGCTGCCCCAGGTCACCGAGGCCGGCTGCGGAGAAGAGGGCGTTGCAGGCGGCGTGCGCGACGACGTCCGCGTCGGAGTGGCCGGCCAGGCCGGGGCCCTCGCCCTCCCACTTGAGGCCCGCGCACCAGAGCTCACGGCCCTCCTCGAAGGCGTGGATGTCGGTCCCGATCCCGACGAGCGGGATCACGGGACGCGGCTGGGGGGTCGGCTCAGAAACCATCGTTCGCCCTCCGGCGTGCGAGTACCGCTTCGGCCAGCACGAGATCGAGCGGCCGGGTCACCTTGAACGCCTCCTCGTGGCCGGGCACCACGACGACGGGCTCGCCGAGACTTTCCACCATGCCCGCGTCGTCGGTGGCTCCCTCGCCGCCGAACGCCGCGGTCGCGTGCGCCCGCACCAGCGTGTCCCGGTCGAAGCCCTGCGGGGTCTGCACCGCGCGCAGCCTGGCCCGTACGGGGGTCGAGAGCACCGGCTCCGGAGCGCCCGGGGCAGCCGAGGGCTCGACCTCCTTGACGGTGTCGGCGAGCGGTACGGCGGGCACCACGGCCGGGGCGCCGCCGTGTACCGCCTCGATGACCGCGTCCACGGTGTCGACCGGCACGAGCGGGCGGGCCGCGTCGTGCACCAGGACCGTGGCCACGTCCGCGGGCAGCGCCTCCAGGCCGAGGCGGACGGACTCCTGGCGGGTCTCGCCGCCGGGCACCACCACGTAGTCGGTGCGCTCGGGCAGGGCGTGCGCGTCGAGCAGGTTCTTCACGGCGGGGGCGCCGTCCGGCGGGGCGACCACCACGACGAGCGAGACGGCGCGCGAGGCCGCCATCGCCCGCACCGCGTGGATCAGCATGGGCGTGCCGCTCAGCGTGCGCAGCGCCTTGGGCGCGCCGGGCCCGAGCCGGACCCCACGGCCGGCCGCCGGGATGACCGCGGCGGTACGGGACGGACGGGCGGCGCCTGTGGCGGGCGCCTGCGCGTCCGCCGGAACCCGCTGCCCGGCGGGCGGTGGCATGTCGGACGGTGACATCGGTGACATCGGTTGCACTCCGAAGCTTCGGCAGGTTTGTCGCCACGGCCGACGTGGGTAGGGCACCGAGCGAGCCGCCGTACAACGGCCCGCCTCGGTCCGGACCCCTTCCGTGACCCGGTCGAGCGAGTCGTGGCGGCGGCGCGGGGCGGCCGGTGCGTTGACCGGCCGAAGGGGACGCTAGCCGTACAGGTGCCGGCGCGACCACCACCGGGTATCCGGCCGAATTCGGCCGCATCCGGGTGGCCGAAAAAGAATCTTGAAAAGTGCCGGGCACCTTGGTGTCCGGCCCCCCGCACGCGGTGAATCCGGTGCGGTGGGTTCCGCCGCATCGGAAACCCGCCGCACCGGGACCCGAAGTCGGGCGACGCGGGGGTATGAAGCGGTGCGGGGGCGGAAGAGCCCCCGACAGGAACGCGGCCGGGCGTGAAGTGGTCCGGCGCGAGCGGACGACGCAGGCCCGCTCGCGCACGTGCCCGGAAAACGAACATGCCGCGCTGCCCGGAGACTCACCGTTCATTACGGCTGGTCAGCGGGCACCACGGCATATTCGACGACCGGTGTGATCCGGTTCAGGACGCGAGAACCTCGTCGAGCAGGGCTTCGGCCTTGTCCTCGTTCGTGTTTTCCGCGAGAGCCAGCTCACTCACCAGGATCTGGCGGGCCTTGGCGAGCATGCGCTTTTCTCCGGCGGAGAGTCCGCGCTCGCGCTCACGACGCCACAGGTCGCGCACCACTTCTGCGACCTTGATGACATCGCCAGAGGCGAGCTTCTCCAGATTTGCCTTGTAACGACGGGACCAGTTCGTCGGCTCTTCCGCGTACGGCGCACGCAGCACCTCGAAGACCCGGTCCAGCCCGTCCTGCCCGACCACGTCGCGCACGCCCACGAACTCCGCATTGTCCGCCGGCACACGTACCGTCAAGTCGCCCTGAGCGACCTTGAGCACCAAGTAGGTCTTGTCCACGCCTTTGATCTGGCGAGTTTCGATAGCCTCGATCAGCGCGGCCCCGTGATGGGGATAGACCACGGTGTCGCCAACCTTGAACGTCATGTGACAGGTACCCCTTCCGTGGCTATCCAGGGTAACACGAGAACCGCTACTCCTGAATGGCGTTTTCGCAGGTCAGGGCATATCTCGGGGCTTGACAACAGCATCCGGAACGTGCTGCGCAGGCCTTCACGGAGACGGTATTCGCAGGTCGGAGCCGGTGTGCGACCGGCCGGAAACGCACGGTCCGCACGCCTGGGAACTCTGTCCGAACGGGTTAAAGATCCCGTTTTGCCGGATTCGGGAAGCCGTGCTTTGTTCCATGCGTTCGGAGATCGATCACACGGTCGACGGAAGTTTCGCCGACGCATTGGAATTGATCAAGCGGTTCGTGACAACCGCCACGACAACCCCTGCGACAACCCCCGCCACAACCGCCCTCGCGCTTTTTCCGCCAACGAATGCGTCACCGCGGGGAAAATTGATCATTCGCGATTTGTGAACGGCGGATGTCGGACGGTGACCCGCCTCGCCGGGCCGTGTGGCCGGACGGGCGATCCGGGCGGGGCCGGGGTCATTACGGGCCCCAGGACCAGAACGGGCCGCGGGCCGCCCGGCTCCCGGCGAAGAGCCCCGGGCCAAAGGGGCGGGTCGGGTGCGGGCCGCGAGCGGCGGCTCGGTAGCCTAAGGCCGCTGACACACCCTTAGGGCGGCTTTACGTCACTCGGTCCGCCGCCCCGCACGGTCGTGCAGTGCACCTGCGCACCACGCCCGTAGTCCGCAGAAACCGAACGTTCAAGGAGTTGCCGCCGCCGTGAGCCGCAGCCTTCGACACGGCGCTCTCGCCGCCACTGCCCTCGTGATCTCCATCGCCTCGCTGTCCGCGTGCGCCGCGGGCAACAACGCGGCGACCCTCCAGGTCCGGCCGGACAACGCCGCCACCTCGGTCGGCGACATCAAGATCCAGAACGTGAACGTCGTCACGCAGCCCGACCACGACGCCGAGGGCCCCGCCGTGGTCACCGGAGCCGTCTTCAACCAGGGCGACGAGGACGAGACGCTGGAAGCCATCACGCTGCCCCGGTCCAGCACCGAGGTGAAGCTGCACGCCGCCAAGGGTGACGGACCGCTCGTGGTCCCGGCCGGCGGCAAGATCGTCCTCGGCGGCGAGGGCAACGCCTCCGCCGTCATCGAGAGCGGCCGTCAGGCCACCCAGAACGGCAACGTCGAGCAGGTCGTCTTCCGCCTCAGTGAGAGCGGCGACATCGCCCTGGGCGCCACCGTCGTCCCGTCCCGTTCCTACTTCGAGGGCTTCGGGCCGAGCGCGCTGCCCACCGCCGCCGCATCGCCCGACGCGACGGCCTCGGCGGACGCCACCACGAGCCCCGACGCCACCGCGAGCCCGACCGACGGCG
>NZ_JBSFVR010000239.1:0-11619 GCF_053592415.1 Streptomyces sp. NPDC002690
TCCAGCCGTTCCACTCGTACGTGGCGGGGGCCTCGTACGTGGCGGACCAGCCGGCTGACCCCTGCCGGGCGCGGGCCCCGCCCGCTCCGGGCAAGGGCGGCGCCGCCGGACGGCAACCTCGCTGTCACCGGCCGGAAGTAGGGTGTGAGACATGGCAGACCCCTCCAGCTACCGCCCCAAGCCGGGACAGATCCCCGACTCCCCGGGGGTCTACAAGTTCCGCGACGAGCACCGCCGGGTGATTTACGTCGGCAAGGCGAAGAACCTCCGCCAGCGCCTCGCCAACTACTTCCAGGACCTGGCCGGTCTCCACCCGCGCACGCGCACCATGGTGACCACGGCCGCCTCCGTGGAGTGGACGGTCGTCTCCACCGAGGTCGAGGCGTTGCAGCTGGAGTACTCCTGGATCAAGGAGTACGACCCCCGGTTCAACGTCAAGTACCGCGACGACAAGAGCTACCCCTACCTCGCGGTCACCCTCAACGAGGAATTCCCCCGGGTCCAGGTCATGCGCGGCGCCAAGAAGAAGGGCGTGCGCTACTTCGGCCCGTACGGCCACGCCTGGGCGATCCGCGAGACCGTCGACCTGATGCTCCGCGTCTTCCCCGTGCGTACCTGCTCCGCCGGTGTCCTCAAGAACGCCGCCCGCACCGGCCGCCCTTGCCTGCTCGGCTACATCGGCAAGTGCTCGGCGCCCTGCGTCGGCCGCGTCAGCCCCCAGGAACACCGCGAACTCGCCGAGGAGTTCTGCGACTTCATGGCCGGCCGTACCGGCGCCTACATGCGCCGCCTGGAGAAGGAGATGATGCTCGCCGCGGAGGACATGGAGTACGAGCGCGCAGCCCGGCTCCGGGACGACATCGGGGCACTCCGGCGGGCGATGGAGAAGAGCGCGGTCGTGCTCGCCGACGCCACCGACGCGGACCTCATCGCCGTCGCCGAGGACGAACTGGAGGCGGCCGTCCAGATCTTCCACGTGCGCGGCGGCCGGGTGCGCGGCCAGCGCGGCTGGGTCACCGACAAGGTCGAGGCGGTCGACACCTCAGGCCTGGTCGAGCACGCCCTCCAGCAGCTCTACGGGGAGGAGACCGGCGACTCCGTACCCAAGGAGGTCCTCGTCCCCGCGCTGCCCGAGGACCCCGACGCGGTCTCCGAGTGGCTCGCCCACCGCCGGGGCTCCCAGGTCAGCCTGCGCATCCCGCAGCGCGGCGACAAGAAGGACCTGATGGCCACGGTCCAGCGCAACGCCCAGCAGGCGCTCGGACTGCACAAGACCAAGCGTGCCTCCGACCTGACCACCCGCTCCCGGGCCCTGGAGGAGATCGCCGAGACGCTCGGCCTCGACACCGCCCCCCTGCGCATCGAGTGCTACGACATCTCGCACCTCCAGGGCGACGACGTCGTCGCGTCGATGGTCGTCTTCGAGGACGGGCTCGCCCGCAAGAGCGAGTACCGCCGCTTCCAGATCAAGGGGTTCGAGGGCCAGGACGACGTCAGGTCGATGCACGAGGTGATCGGCCGCAGGTTCCGCCGCTACCTCCAGGAGAAGGAGCGCCTGGGGGAGTGGGAGGAGCCCTCCCGGGCCGACGCCCCCGGCGCGGGCACCCCCGGCACCGACGTCCTCGGTACCGACGCCCCCGGCGCGGGCACCCCCGGCACCGACGTCCTCGGTACCGACGCCTCCGGAGCGGGCACCCCCGGCACCGACGGGCCGCGCGAGGACGCCACCCCCGACGACGCCGAGCCCCGCGAGGACGACGGCCGCCCCAAGCGGTTCGCCTACCCGCCGCAGCTCGTCGTGGTCGACGGCGGGCAGCCGCAGGTGGCCGCCGCGAAGCGTGCCCTGGACGAGCTGGGCATCGACGACATCGCCGTCTGCGGCCTCGCCAAGCGCCTCGAAGAGGTCTGGCTGCCCGACGACGACGATCCCGTGGTGCTGCCCCGCTCCAGCGAAGGTCTCTACCTCCTCCAGCGCGTCCGTGACGAGGCCCACCGCTTCGCCATCACCTACCAGCGGGCCAAACGCGCCAAGCGGGTCCGCAGCAGCCCTCTCGACGGCGTCCCCGGCCTCGGCGAGAGCCGGAAACTCGCACTGCTCAAGCATTTCGGCTCCGTCAAGAAGCTGCGACAGGCGACAATCGACGAGATCTGCGAGGTCCAGGGGATAGGCCGCAGGACCGCGGAGTCGGTGGCCGCGGCCCTCGCCACGGCCGCGCCGGCCGCACCCGCCGTGAACACGGCCACAGGAGAGATCATCGACGAGAACGACGGGGGCACGCCATGACCGACCATGAGCACCGCCACGCAGAACCCACGCAACCGGACCCGGACCGAACAGACGGAGCACACGTGAGCACGGGCACCACCAACGAGACGGGCGACGCCGTCCCGACGGCCATCCCCGAACTGGTGATCATCTCCGGCATGTCCGGCGCCGGCCGGTCCACCGCCGCGAAGTGTCTGGAGGACCTCGGCTGGTTCGTCGTCGACAACCTCCCGCCCGCCCTGATCCCGACCATGGTCGAGCTCGGCGCGCGCTCCCAGGGCAACGTGGCCCGGATCGCCGTCGTCGTGGACGTCCGCGGACGCCGCTTCTTCGACAACCTCCGCGAGTCCCTGGCGGACCTGGAGACCAAGCACGTCACCCGCCGGATCGTCTTCCTGGAGTCCTCGGACGACGCGCTGGTCCGCCGTTTCGAGTCGGTCCGCCGACCCCACCCCCTCCAGGGCGACGGCCGGATCGTCGACGGCATCGCGGCCGAGCGCGACCTGCTGCGCGAGCTGCGCGGCGACGCAGACCTGGTCATCGACACCTCCAGCCTCAACGTCCACGAGCTGCGCGCCAAGATGGACGCCCAGTTCGCCGGCGACCAGGAGCCGGAGCTGCGCGCCACGGTGATGTCGTTCGGCTACAAGTACGGTCTGCCGGTCGACGCCGACCTCGTGGTGGACTGCCGCTTCCTGCCCAACCCGCACTGGGTGCCCGAGCTGCGCCCCTTCACCGGCCTGAACGAGGAGGTGTCCGCGTACGTCTTCGACCAGCCGGGCGCCAAGGAGTTCCTCAACCAGTACACCGAGCTGCTCCAGCTCGTCGCCGCCGGATACCGCCGCGAGGGCAAGCGCTACGTGACCATCGCGGTCGGCTGCACGGGCGGCAAGCACCGCTCCGTCGCGATGTCGGAGAAGCTCTCGGCCCGCCTCGCCGCCGAAGGGATCGAGACCGTCCTCGTCCACCGGGACATGGGGCGCGAGTGACCAGCGTCAACCTGCGGTTGCGGAGGCTGAGCCGGGCGGGCTCGCTGCGCTCCGGACGCCGGCGCGGCGGCCCGCCCAAGGTCGTCGCCCTCGGCGGCGGCCACGGACTGTCCGCCTCGCTCGCCGCCCTGCGCCGCATCACCGGTGACCTGACCGCCGTCGTCACCGTCGCCGACGACGGCGGCTCCAGCGGCCGGCTCCGCGACGAGTTCGGGGTGCTCCCGCCCGGAGACCTCCGCAAGGCCCTCGCTGCCCTCTGCGGGGACGACGACTGGGGGCAGACCTGGGCCAGGGTCACCCAGCACCGCTTCGAGTCCCGGGGCGACCTGCACGGGCACGCGGTCGGCAACCTGCTGATCGTCGCGCTCTGGGAGCAGCTCGGCGACCCTGTGCAGGCGCTCGACCTGGTCGGCACGCTCCTCGGCGCGCACGGCCGGGTGCTGCCCATGTCCGCCGTACCGCTGGAACTCCAGGCGCAGGTCAGGGGGCACGAGCCGGAGCGACCCGAGGCGATCGTGACCGTACGCGGCCAGGCGACCGTGGCGCTCACCCCGGGCGAGGTGCAGTCCGTGCAGGTGGTTCCGCACGCCCCTCCGGCCGTCCCGGAGGCGGTCGAGGCCGTCCTGGACGCGGACTGGGTGGTGCTCGGCCCGGGCTCCTGGTTCTCCTCGGTCATCCCCCACCTGCTGGTCCCGGATCTGCTCGACGCGCTGGTCGCGACGAAGGCCCGGAAGGTGCTTTCGCTGAACCTCGCGCCGCAACCCGGTGAAACAGATGGCTTCTCACCGCAGCGTCATTTGGAGGTTTTGGGGCGACACGCCCCTAAACTCGCCTTGGACGTGGTGCTGGCCGACGAGGCCGCCGTGCCTGACCGCGAGTCCCTCGCCGATGCCGCCAAGCGGCTCGGTGCCGCGGTGGAGCTGGCGCCGGTGGCCTCGCCAGACGGCGTTCCGATTCATGATCCGGAGCTGCTGGCCGCCGCGTACGACCGTATTTTTCGGATGCATGGAAGGATCGGCCCATGGCGATGACGCCAGCGGTGAAGGACGAAATCTCTCGGCTTCCCGTCACCCGGACCTGCTGCCGGAAGGCGGAGGTCTCCGCGATCCTCCGGTTCGCGGGCGGGCTGCACCTGGTGAGCGGCCGGATCGTGATCGAGGCGGAGCTGGACACCGCGATGGCGGCCCGCCGGCTCAAGCGCGACATCCTGGAGATCTTCGGGCACGCCTCGGAGCTGATCGTGATGGCCCCCGGCGGGCTGCGCCGCGGTTCCCGGTACGTCGTACGCGTGGTGGCGGGCGGCGACCAGCTGGCCCGCCAGACCGGTCTCGTGGACGGCCGCGGCCGTCCCATCCGCGGGCTGCCCCCGCAGGTGGTCTCGGGGGCCACCTGCGACGCCGAGGCGGCCTGGCGCGGGGCCTTCCTGGCGCACGGCTCGCTCACCGAGCCGGGCAGGTCCTCCTCGCTGGAGGTCACCTGCCCCGGTCCCGAGGCGGCGCTCGCGCTGGTCGGCGCGGCGCGCCGGCTCTCCATCGCGGCCAAGGCCCGTGAAGTCCGGGGCGTCGACCGTGTGGTCGTCCGCGACGGCGACGCGATCGGCGCCCTGCTGACCCGGCTCGGCGCCCACGAGTCCGTGCTGGCCTGGGAGGAGCGCCGGATGCGGCGCGAGGTGCGGGCCACCGCCAACCGGCTCGCCAACTTCGACGACGCCAACCTCCGCCGCTCCGCCCGCGCCGCCGTGGCCGCGGGTGCCCGGGTGGGCCGCGCCCTGGAGATCCTGGGCGAGGAGGTTCCCGAGCACCTCGCCGCCGCCGGACGGCTGCGCATGGAGCACAAGCAGGCGTCGCTGGAGGAGCTGGGCGCGCTGGCCGATCCGCCGCTGACCAAGGACGCCGTCGCCGGGCGTATCCGCCGGCTGCTGGCGATGGCCGACAAGCGCGCGCAGGACCTCGGCATCCCGGGTACCGAGTCCACCCTCAGCGAGGAGATGGCGGACGGCCTGGTCGGCTGAGGCCGGTCCACCCCGGCCCGCCCTCCGGTCCACCCGGGCGTCACCGTCGTATACGACCGCCGCCGGCGTTCCCTTCGCGGGGACGCCGGCGGCGGCTTTTTCGCCGTACGGAGAAGACCCCGCGACGGCGCGCGGGGGCGTCGGCCGGGGGCCCGGACGCCGGCCCGTGATTCTGCCGGTCACCTCTCGTCGCCGCTCGTCACGCCTCGATCGTCCGTGTGTGTACGGGCGTTGGGCACATGTCCGATCGTCGCGGGACAGAGGCTGCTTTCCGGTCCGAAGGGTGACCGATGACCCCCCGGTGGGCCGGAGCCGCGTGTTCCTACTGGTCAGTAGGTCGTATCGGTGCGCGTACGAGGCCTCTCGATGTCACCCGCGGGCCACATGAGAGGTAGGGTCGGAGGCGGTCGGGGACATCCCATACAACTCGCCGGCGTCGAAACCCGGCGTACCTAACGAGGAGATCGGTTCGTGACGATCCGCGTAGGCATCAACGGCTTTGGCCGCATCGGTCGTAACTACTTCCGCGCGCTGCTGGAGCAGGGTGCGGACATCGAGATCGTGGCTGTCAACGACCTGGGTGACACTGCGACCACGGCTCACCTGCTGAAGTACGACACCATTCTGGGTCGTCTCAAGGCAGAGGTCAGCCACACCGCCGACACCATCACCGTCGACGGTCACACCATCAAGGTGCTTTCCGAGCGCAACCCGGCCGACATCCCCTGGGGTGAGCTGGGTGTCGACATCGTCATCGAGTCGACCGGCATCTTCACCAAGAAGGCCGACGCCGCGAAGCACATCGCCGGTGGCGCCAAGAAGGTCCTCATCTCGGCTCCGGCCAAGGACGAGGACATCACCATCGTGATGGGCGTCAACCACGACAAGTACGACGCGGCCAACCACCACGTCATCTCCAACGCCTCCTGCACCACCAACTGTGTGGCGCCGATGGCCAAGGTTCTCGACGAGAACTTCGGCATCGTCAAGGGCCTGATGACGACGGTCCACGCGTACACGAACGACCAGCGCATCCTGGACTTCCCGCACTCGGACCTGCGCCGCGCCCGCGCCGCCGCCGAGAACATCATCCCGACCACGACGGGTGCCGCCAAGGCCACCGCCCTGGTCCTGCCCCAGCTCAAGGGCAAGCTCGACGGCATCGCGATGCGCGTCCCGGTCCCGACCGGCTCCGCCACCGACCTGGTCGTCGAACTGCAGCGCGAGGTCACCAAGGACGAGGTCAACGCCGCGTTCAAGAAGGCCGCCGACGACGGCGACCTGAAGGGCTTCCTGACCTACACCGAGGACCCGATCGTCTCCTCGGACATCGTCAGCGACCCGTCCTCCTGCACCTTCGACTCCTCCCTGACGATGGTTCAGGAAGGCAAGACGGTGAAGATCCTCGGCTGGTACGACAACGAGTGGGGCTACTCCAACCGCCTCGTCGACCTGACCGTCTTCGTCGGCGGCCAGCTCTGATCCTCGGATCGGCAGGCATCTCGATGTAGTGAGGGGCTCGGACGGCGCGATGAAGCGCCGTCCGGGCCTTCTCGCGTGCTCATCCTTCCTTTCCAAGGAGCCCTGGAACAGATGAAGACGATCGACGAACTTCTCGCCGAAGGGGTCGCCGGCAAGCGGGTATTCGTCCGCGCCGACCTCAACGTGCCGCTCGACGGCACCACCATCACCGACGACGGCCGCATCCGCGCCGTCCAGCCGACCGTCGCCAAGCTCGCCGAGGCCGGCGCGCGGGTCATCGTCGCCTCGCACCTCGGCCGCCCGAAGGGCGCCCCGGACCCGGCGTTCTCGCTGGCTCCCGCCGCCGCCCGGCTCGGTGAACTGCTCGGCACCGAGGTCGCGTTCGCCACCGACACCGTCGGCGAGTCCGCCACGGCCACGGTCGCCGCCCTCACCGACGGCCAGGTCGCCGTCATCGAGAACCTCCGCTTCAACGCCGGTGAGACCTCCAAGGACGACGCCGAGCGCGGTGCCTTCGCGGACCAGCTCGCCGCCCTCGCCGACGTGTACGTGGGCGACGGCTTCGGCGCGGTGCACCGCAAGCACGCCTCGGTGTTCGACCTCCCGGCCCGGCTGCCGCACTTCGCCGGTTTCCTCATCGCCACCGAGGTCGGCGTTCTCAAGAAGCTCACCAGCGACGTCAAGCGTCCCTACGCCGTCGTCCTCGGCGGGGCCAAGGTCTCCGACAAGCTCGGCGTCATCGACCACCTGCTGGAGAAGGCCGACCGCATCCTGATCGGCGGCGGCATGGCGTACACCTTCCTCAAGGCCCAGGGCCACGAGGTCGGCATCTCGCTGCTCCAGGAGGACCAGGTCCCCGCGGTGCAGGAGTACCTCAAGCGCGCCGACGAGCGCGGTGTGGAGTTCGTGCTCCCCGTCGACGTCCTCGTCTCGACCGAGTTCCCGGACCTGAAGACGAAGGCCCCGGCCAACCCCACCGTCGTCGCCCACGACGCCATCCCGGCCGACCATGAGGGCCTGGACATCGGCCCCGAGACGCGCAAGCTGTACGCGGCGAAGCTCGCCGACGCGGCCACCGTCTTCTGGAACGGCCCGATGGGTGTCTTCGAGCACCCCGACTACGCCGAGGGCACCCGCGCGGTCGCCCAGGCGCTGGTCGACTCCCCGGCCTTCAGCGTCGTCGGCGGTGGCGACTCCGCCGCGGCCGTCCGCATCCTCGGCTTCGACGAGAACGCCTTCGGCCACATCTCGACCGGTGGCGGCGCCAGCCTCGAATACCTTGAGGGCAAGACCCTCCCCGGCCTCGCCGCATTGGAGAACTGAGCCAGATGAGCACCCGTACCCCGCTGATGGCGGGCAACTGGAAGATGAACCTCAACCACCTCGAGGCCATCGCCCACACCCAGAAGCTCGCCTTCGCGCTGACCGACAAGGACTACGACGAGGTCGAGGTCGCCGTCCTGCCGCCCTTCACCGACCTGCGCTCCGTGCAGACCCTGGTGGACGGCGACAAGCTGAAGATCAAGTACGGCGCCCAGGACATCTCGGCGCAGGACTCCGGTGCGTACACCGGCGAGATCTCCGGCTCCATGCTCGCCAAGCTGAAGTGCGCGTACGTGGCCGTCGGCCACAGCGAGCGCCGCCAGTACCACGGCGAGAACGACGAGATCTGCAACGCCAAGGTGAAGGCCGCCTACCGGCACGGGCTGACCCCGATCCTCTGCGTCGGCGAGGGCCTGGACATCCGCAAGGCCGGTGACCAGGTCTCCTACACCCTCGCGCAGCTCGACGGCGCCCTCGCGGACATCCCGGCCGAGCAGGCCGAGTCGATCGTGATCGCGTACGAGCCGGTCTGGGCCATCGGGACCGGCGAGGTCGCCACCCCCGAGGACGCCCAGGAGGTCTGCGGAGCGATCCGCCGCAGGCTCGCCGAGCTGTACTCGCAGGAGCTGGCCGACGCGGTCCGCATCCAGTACGGCGGTTCCGTGAAGTCCGGGAACGTCGCCGCGATCATGGCGCAGCCCGACGTCGACGGTGCCCTCGTCGGCGGTGCCGCGCTGGACGCCGACGAGTTCGTCAAGATCGTCCGCTTCCGCGACCAGTGAGTATGCGCTAGCGCCGATCCGTCGTACCCTTGCGGGGGCCGGGGTGGGTTCCACCCTCGGCCCCCGTTGTGCGTGAATGAATTTTCGTAGAAGCAGATTTCTTAGAAGCAGTCCAGGAATTTCCGGAAAGTAGGGACCAGCCGTGATTTTGGCGTTCGAGATCGCCCTGATCGTCTTCAGCCTGTTGCTGATGCTGCTGGTGCTGATGCACAAGGGCAAGGGCGGCGGCCTCTCCGACATGTTCGGTGGCGGTATGCAGTCCTCGGTCGGCGGCTCCTCGGTGGCCGAGCGCAACCTCGACCGCATCACCGTGGTCGTCGGCTTGTGCTGGTTCGCGTGCATCGTGGCGCTCGGCCTGCTCATCAAGCTGGACAACTGACGCATCGTCCGCGATTGCCGGTGACCGTGTAACTCCAATCACTGGACGCGCGTTGGGCCTTACGTAGACTGGGGCATCTTCGAGCACCATCACGCAGGGAGTTACGACCGTGGCAAGTGGCAACGCGATCCGGGGAAGCCGGGTCGGAGCGGGGCCGATGGGGGAGGCCGAGCGGGGCGAGTCCGCGCCGCGCCTCCGCATCTCCTTCTGGTGCTCGAACGGGCACGAGACGCAGCCGAGCTTCGCCCATGACGCGCAGGTACCGGAGACCTGGGACTGCCCCCGATGCGGCTTCCCGGCGGGTCAGGACAAGGACAGCCCGCCGGACCCGCCGCGCACGGAACCGTACAAGACGCATCTCGCGTACGTGCGCGAGCGGCGCAGTGACGCGGACGGCGAGGCCATTCTCGCCGAGGCGCTCGCCAAGCTCCGCGGCGAGATCTGAGAACATCCCGCCCGGCTCCCGCTTCCTGAGGGCTGCTCCTCGGTCCTCGTGCGAGAGCCGCCGCTTTTCCGCACCGCACCGTTCACCGGCCGGACACCCCCTGGGTGCCGGCCGGACCGCTTTCCGCCTTCCCCGGCCGCCGATTCGGGCCCTCGGCCATGCCCGCGCGGCACCCGCGACCAGGATCAATTAGGTTGGGGGTGCAGCGGGGAGCAGGTACGAGAAGAATGGGCTGATACCCGGGATGAACGCACAAAGCCGAACCAAGCTCAACCAGACGCCCGAGTGGGCGGCTCTCGGCAAGCACCGCGAGGAACTGGGCGGGACCCACCTGCGGGAGCTGTTCGCCGAGAACGCGGACCGCGGCGCCGCCTACACCCTCCGGGTGGGCGACCTGCACGTCGACTATTCCAAGCAGCTGGTGACCGACGAGACGCTGCGTCTGCTGCGTGACCTCGCCGCCGCCACCGGAGTCGCCGAGCTGCGGGACGCCATGTTCCGCGGCGAGAAGATCAACACCACCGAGGACCGCGCCGTCCTGCACACCGCGCTCCGCGCCCCGCGCGACGCGGTGATCGAGGTGGACGGCGAGAACGTCGTGCCGGCCGTGCACGCGGTCCTGGACAAGATGGCCGGCTTCGCCGACCGGGTCCGCTCCGGCGAGTGGACCGGCCACACCGGCCGCCCCATCAAGAACATCGTCAACATCGGCATCGGCGGCTCCGACCTCGGCCCCGCCATGGCGTACGAGGTGCTGCGCTCCTTCACGGACCGCTCCCTCACCCTCCGCTTCGTCTCCAACGTCGACGGTGCCGACCTCCACGAGGCCGTCCACGACCTGGACGCCGCCGAGACGCTCTTCATCATCGCCTCGAAGACGTTCACCACCATCGAGACGATCACCAACGCGACCTCCGCCCGCGACTGGCTCCTCACCGAGCTGAGGTCCGGTCAGGACGCCGTCGCCAAGCACTTCGTGGCGCTGTCGACCAACGCCGAGAAGGTGTCGGACTTCGGCATCGACACGGCCAACATGTTCGAGTTCTGGGACTGGGTCGGCGGTCGCTACTCCTACGACTCCGCCATCGGCCTCTCGCTGATGATCGCCATCGGCCCGGACCGGTTCCGCGAGATGCTCGACGGCTTCCACCTCGTCGACGAGCACTTCCGCACCGCCCCCGCCGAGGAGAACGTCCCTCTGCTGCTCGGCCTGCTGGGCGTCTGGTACGGCCAGTTCTTCGACGCCCAGGCGCACGCGGTGCTGCCCTACAGCCACTACCTCTCCAAGTTCACCGCCTACTTGCAGCAGCTGGACATGGAGTCCAACGGAAAGTCCGTGGACCGGGACGGCAATCCGGTCGAGTGGCAGACCGGCCCGGTCGTCTGGGGCACCCCGGGCACCAACGGCCAGCACGCGTACTACCAGTTGATCCACCAGGGCACCAAGGTCATCCCCGCCGACTTCATCGGCTTCGCCGCCCCGGTCGGCGACCTGCTGCCCGGACTCATCGCGCAGCACGACCTGCTGATGGCCAACTTCTTCGCGCAGACCCAGGCCCTCGCCTTCGGCAAGACGCCCGAAGAGGTCCGTGCCGAGGGCGTGCCCGAGGAACTGGTTGCGCACAAGACGTTCCAGGGCAACCACCCCACCACGACGATCCTCGCCGAGAAGCTCACCCCCTCGGTCCTCGGGCAGCTCGTCGCGCTGTACGAGCACAAGGTGTTCGTACAGGGCGCGATCTGGAACATCGACTCCTTCGACCAGTGGGGCGTCGAACTCGGCAAGGTCCTCGCCAAGAAGATCGAGCCGGTCCTCACCGAGGGCACCGGCGGCGAGCAGCTGGACAGCTCCACCGCCGCCCTCGTCGCCACCTACCGGTCGCTGCGCGGTCGCTGAGCCGGTGACCGAGGGGGAGCGGACGCCGCGCCTGAGACCTCCGGC
>NZ_JBSFVR010000240.1:0-11463 GCF_053592415.1 Streptomyces sp. NPDC002690
CGGGCCGTCCGCCTCCGGGCGCGCGCGGGGCGCCTCGTTCCGGCCGAGCGGCAGCAGCGAACGCCCTGCCCGGCCGGGCGTTGTTTAGTGGAGCTGTTCACGGAAACGCGGGTCATCGCCCCCCTGGCAAGCACGCCGGCCGGGTTCGGCGCCGTCGGCCGGGCCGGCGTGAAGGTACACCGAAGGGGACGACGAGACGGAAAAGGTGAAGCCATGCCTGCTGGATCCAGCAAGAAGCGCGAACGCCAGTACGAACACATCAAGGAGAGTCAGCAGGAGCGGGGCGCCTCCGCGTCGCGGGCCGAGGAGATCGCCGCCCGGACGGTGAACAAGCAGCGGGCCCGGGCCGGCGAGTCCGAGACCGCGAGCAAGACGTCCACGCAGGACAGCAAATCCGCCTACCGGCGTGGCGGCGAACGCTCCCACCGGGGGGCCCAGGGGCCGACCAGGGACCAGCTGTACGCGGAGGCCAGGAAGAAGAACATCGACGGGCGCTCCTCCATGAACAAGGAGCAGTTGCGGAAGGCCCTGGGGCGCTGATCCCCCGCGCCTCCGGAACACCCGGCGGCGCCCGCACGGCGGTTGCACCCGGTCCGAGCCCGATGCACCGCGGCCCCACCCCACGAACGCAGGGAGCGACAGAAATGCCGGAGCAGGCACGCGGCGACGACGTCTACCAGCCTCAGGACGACGGCCAGGATCCCCCCAACGACGATCTCGACATGGAGGACGCACTCGGCGAGCGGGACCTGGACGACCAGATGGAGGAGGGCTACTCCCCTCCCGAGCGCCCGCTGGCGGTGGACAAGTACGGCACGACGGGGGCCGAGGAGCGCGAGGGGGAGTCCTTGGACCAGCGGCTCGCCCAGGAGATCGACGACGTGGAGCAGCCGGACGGCGACGGCATCGGCGACCTCGTGGACGGCGAGGGTGAACCGGAGAGCCGGATCGAGGGTGGCGAACGGGCCGGGCGCCTCAGCGCGGCCGACGATCCGACCGGTCGTCACACCGACGTCTTCGCCGAGGATGTCGGCATCGACGGCGGAGCGGCCTCGGCCGAGGAGGCCGCCGTGCACGTGGTCGACGAGGACGACGCCGAGGATCGCTGAGCCGGCTGCCAGGTCCTACCCGTGCCGGTGCCGCCTCCCGCTCCGCCAATCGTGAGCTGCACGGCGTACGGACGAGGGCGGCCGGGCCGTCGTGTGACGACGGCCGCCCTCGGCGCCGCACGATACGGCGCCCGGTGCCGCCCGTCCCCGCCGACCTGCGGAGTCCCCGCGAGCGCGGTTGAATCGAAGGTGGTGCACGACCCCTGTCCGGTCCGGTGGCACCGGGGGCGACCGCCCGACCGGGACACGCCCCCGGACACCGACGGCGGGGGTTCCGGATTCCGTTACCGCGCGCAGGGCGCTCCTCCGCGCGAGCGGCGCGTACCCGCGGAACACCGAGTCACCTCCGGACCCGAGTCACCTCCGGACCCGAGTCACCTCCGGACCCGAGTCACCTCCGATCGGAGGAGAGCCATGGCAGTCCGTCATCACCTCATCGACCGGCCGCCGCGCGCGGTGTGGGACGTACTGGAGGACCCCACCCTCTACGGGAAGTGGGTGGTCGGGACCGATCGCTCCCGGCCGGAATCGGGCGTGTGGCCCCAGCAGGGGTCCTCGATCACGTACACCCTGCGCGTGGGACCGAAGGAGGTCACCGGGCACACGGTGGTCCGGCGCGTCGACCGACCGGGCGCGCTGGAGCTGGAGGCGAGCGGCGGCCCGCTGGGGTCGGCGCGCATCGCCTTCGACATCCGCCCCTGGGGCGACGGGACGCTCGTCATCGTCGACGAGCACCCTTTGAAGGGCGTGGGAGCGGTTCTGCACAACGCGCTGCTGGACGCGGTACTCCAGATCCGTCACCGCAGCATGCTGGCTCGGCTCGCACGGCTGGTCGAGGAGAGAGCCGGGGCGGAGGCCGGGGGGAACGCGGGGGACTCGGCCTGACGCGCGACGGCGCTGCGGCAGGGCAGCAACACGCCGAAGGAGCAGCATCATGGTCGATGCGGTGGTCATCGGAAGCGGCCCCAACGGCCTGGTCGCGGCCAACGTTCTGGCCGACGCGGGCTGGAGCGTGGAGGTCCTGGAGGAGCAGCCCGAACCGGGCGGGGCGGTCCGCAGTGACCGGGAGGTCCATCCCGACTACATCAGCGACGTGTTCAGTTCGTTCTATCCCCTGGCGGCGGCCTCTCCCGTGCTCTCCGCCTTGGATCTCGGTCGGGAGGGCCTGCGCTGGAGCCACGCGCCGCACGTGCTCGCCCATCCGCTGCTGGACGGCGGTTGCGCGGTACTGGACCGCGACCGGGCGGTGACGGCGGACGCACTGGAGGGCTTCGCGCCCGGCGACGGCGAGAGCTGGCTCGGCCTCTGCCACGTCTGGGACCGGCTCGGGGACGACATCGTCAAGGCCCTGTTCGCGCCCTTTCCGCCCGTCCTCGCCGGAACCGTGCTGGCGGCACGACTCCGAGCGGCGGGCGGGCTGCGGCTGGCGCGCAGCCTCGTGCTGCCGGTACGGAGGCTGGGGGACGAGGAGTTCCTCGGCGAAGGAGGAAAGCTTCTGCTGGCCGGCAACGCCCTGCACGCGGATCTGGCACCCGAGGCGGCGGGCAGTGGTGGCTTCGGCTGGCTGATGACGATGCTCGGGCAGTCCTACGGCTTTCCCGTGCCGGTCGGAGGCGCGGGGGCTCTGACCGAGGCCCTGGTGCGACGGCTGAGGTCGCGCGGGGGTGTCGTGCGGTGCGGCGAACGGGTGACCGAGGTGATCGTGCGGCAGGGCCGTGCCGTCGGCGTCCGTACGGCCTCCGGGGAGGGCGTGCCGGCCCGGCGGGCGGTACTCGCGGACGTATCGGCGCCCAGCCTGTACCAATCGCTCGTCGCGGCGGAGCACCTGCCGTCGCGGGTTCTCGACGACATGCGCCGTTTCGAGTGGGATTTCGCCACGTTCAAGGTGGACTGGGCACTGGACGGACCGATCCCCTGGACCGTGCCGGGCGCGGCCGCGGCCGGCACGGTGCATCTCGCGGAGGGCGTGGACGAGCTCACCCGGTGGGCCGCGCAGATCGCCCGCGGCCTGATTCCCGACCGCCCGTTCCTCCTCTGCGGGCAGATGACCACGGCGGACGCGACGCGTTCGCCTCGGGGAACGGAATCGGCATGGGCCTACACGCACGTTCCGCACCGGACGAAGGCGGACGCCGGGGCGGACGGGCTCACGGGAGTGTGGGACGCCGGCGAGCGGGAGAGGATGGCGGACCGGGTGGAACTGCAGGTGGATCGGTACGCCCCCGGGTTCCGCGACCGCATCCGCGCTCGGCGGATTCTTTCACCGGGTGCGCTCGAATCGGCGGACGCCAATCTGCGCGGCGGCGCGATCAACGGCGGCACGGCATCGATGCACCAGCAGTTGGTGTTCCGTCCGGTACCGGGCACCGGCCGCCCCGAGACGCCGGTGAAGCGGCTGTACCTGGCCTCCGCGTCCGCCCATCCGGGCGGCGGGGTGCACGGCGCCCCGGGTGCCAACGCAGCCCGGGCGGCGCTCCGTTCGGGGCGGAGCGGCGCCGGGGCACTCTCCGCGGCTCAGCGGCTGCTCGCCCGCCGCGGCCGGACCGGCGAGACCGGCCCCCGGACGCCGTGACGCGCTACCGCCGCCCTCTTCTCCGCCTCGCGCCGGCACCGACGCGCCCCGGAGACACGCCGCGACGTCACAACGCACCGACGCGTCCGTCCGGCCTCACCGGTCCGGGCGGACCCCGGCGGAGGTGATCTGGTTGACGACGCCGGTGAGCCGCGTCTGGCTGTCCTGGGAGAGGTGGCTGACCATCCGGTCGAGCCGGGCCGTCACATCGCTGTGCGTCCGCATCGCCAACCGGTTTCCCTCGCCGGTGAGTTCCACCCAGTAGGCACGGCGGTCGCCCTCGTCCCGGGTCCGGGTCATCAGACCGCGCCGCTCGGCCCGGTCCACCAGGCCGCTCAGACTCGACTTCTCCAGATGGAGGATCTTTCCGAGCTCGTTCATCCGGACCCGTCCCCGGACGATGACGGCACACAGCAGCTCGGTCTGCTGCTGGGTCAGGTCGTACTGACGGCCCGCGTCGGCGAAGAGATGCAGGACGAGATGCGACAAATCAACCAGGGCCAGAGCCAGAGGTGCCTGGCGCCCTTCGACGTCGTCCACCGCGTCCTCCAGTTCGTCACCCAGCACATTTTCACCCGCACGCGCGCCGCGCTGTCAAATCCTCCCGACAGAGGCGCCAACTTCTCATGTCCATAGCGCAGTTGAACTTTCCCTTGAGAGATGGCACGTGATATGAACTGTTCGCAACGTGAACCAAATCCAGGAGGATGCAATGACCGCAACCGTGGCCGTGGTCGGCGGCGGATACGCCGGAGCAACAGTGGCCAAGGCACTGGACGACGTCGCCGACGTCATCCTGATCGAGCCGCGTGACGCGTTCGTCCACAACGTGGCCGCGTTACGGGGCGTCACGGACCCGAGCTGGGCGGATCGGCTCTTCCTTCCCTACGACAAGCTCCTGACCCGCGGCAGGATTCGCCGGGACCGGGCGGTCAAGGTCTCCCCCACCTCCGTGGAACTCGCCTCGGGCGAGATCGTCGAGGCTGACTACATCGTGCTGGCCACCGGCTCCTCCGCCCGCTACCCGGCGAACATCGACGTCGACGAGAGCAAGGTCGGCAAGGAGAAGCTACGGGCCACCCACGCCGAGCTGAAGCGCGCTTCCCACGTCCTGCTGCTCGGCGCCGGGGCAGTGGGCCTGGAGTTCGCCGGCGAGATCAAGGCCGCCTGGCCGGACAAGGCCGTCACGGTCGTGGACCCGCGGAGCGAACTTCTCTCCAGCGCCACGTTCCCGGCGGACTTCCACACCGAGCTGCGCTCGCAGCTCGACCAGCTGGGCGTGGAGGTGCTGCTCGGCACCTCCCTGCGGGAACTCCCCTCCACCGAACCGGGGGTGACCGGTGTGTTCACCGTCACCACGGAGGGCGGCACGGAGATCACCGCCGACGCCTGGTTCGCCTGCTACGGCGTCACCACCAACAGCGGATACCTGGGGGCCGAGCTGAGCGGCGCCCTGAGGCCCAACCAGCAGATCGCCGTCACCCCCGAACTGCGGGTCCAGGGACAGGAGACCGTCTTCGCCGTCGGCGACGTCAACGCGGTCCCCGAGCAGAAGATGGCGCGACTGGCGCAGAAGCACGCCGAGCTCGTCGCCGCGAACATCCGCACCCTCATCGAAGGCGGCAGCGAGCTCACCGCCTACGAGCAGGAGGACGCGGATTCCATCGTCCTGCCACTCGGCCCCCGGGGCGGCGTCTCCTTCGCCTCCCACGCGGGCGTCCTCGGTGCCGCGGTCACCGCCGACATCAAGGGAACCCTCTTCATCGACCTCTACCGCGAGCTGCTCAACCAGAAGTAGCACGGCCGGCCGACGCAGGGAGGAACCCTCGGGCGCCCTCGTGATCAGCGTCAACGCGGGGCCCTGCCGCGCCGGAGCCACCGCGCACGACACCGAGTTCGGCATCCCTGGAGCCTCCGGCTTCGCCGACGTCGCCACTCCGCCGACCCGCCGTCCTGGCCTGCTCCCCTGCCGGCCAGGACGGCGCGGACGCTGCCGGCGCTGTCCGGCCCCGCGCGTCCTGCCCGGTGGAGCACTCCGGGGGTCAGTTCTGACGGTCAGTTCTCACCTTGACCGTACTCAGCCGCGTACCAGTCGGAGTCGACGGCGGGGTTGCGCAGGGCCCCCCAGAACCGGTCGTCGGGTATCGGGGGCAGTGGCGGACTCCCCAGATCCGCGTGCAGATCCGCACGCCAGTCGACGGTGAGACGACCCCGGAGTCCCGCGCTCTCGTACACGGACCGGTGGGGGGAGCCCCATATCCCGTGTGCCATCCTCTCCGCGGCCCACCTGCGGGTGTGGTCCCGACGGGTGCCTGCCTGCACGAGCACCGCCCGCAGGCGCAGGACCAGCGGGGTGGTCTGGTCCTGCCGCGGTGGAGCTTCTCCCCGATCCAGTGCGTCCAGGGCCGACTTGACCTCCGGGTACTTGTTCAGGCCCGTCTCGACCGCCAGTCGGCGTAGTTGCTTCCGCGCGGCCTCGGCCACCTGCTCACGTGGCAGGACCGCGAGCAGTGCGCCGAGTTCATCGAGTCCGTACAGATGGGACGCGTGGACGCGGTCGGTGGGAGCGCAGGAGAGGTCCAGTTCCGGCAGCGGCTCGTCCGGTGCCGGAAGAGGATCGTCGGCGCTGCCCCAATCCGGGTCGGCAGGCATGGCCCACTCCCAGAACAGCCGGCCGTTGAACGTGACGACACCGGCATCCGGCCCGCGCTCAAGCTGGTCGGCCAGCTCTGCCAGATACCCACCCAGCGAGTCGGCCTGGCCGAAAGAGGTGCCGGTCTCGTCGAAGAACCGTCCGACCGCCCCGAAGGAATCCCGCCCGACGCGACAATCGATCATGAGTCCGTCCGACGTCACCTCGTAGGAACCGAACTTCACGTAGCCGTGGTGCCAGTAGCCTTCGGCCTCCTCCTCGTCGAGGTCTGCGGCGGCGTCGCGCATGAACCCGGTGTCCCCGAGAATTCCGCTCACTCCGAGAAGCCGGTCGTGCGTGCTGAACAGGAACGCGTCCGCCCCGCTCACCGCCCCGTCGTGCCGGAGCAGTGACGCGATGAGGTCCGGTGGAAAGGTGACACCCAGTTCCTTCTGGGCTGCCGCGATCTCCTCGTCGGACGCGGGCGGCCGAAGCGTCAAGAACGTACGCGGCGCGTGCTCACGCAGCCACGCGTCGATGCGGTTCCACGAATCCTGGACCAGGTCTGCTGTCATGAGACCGACCCTAGGGTCCGGCACTGACAGCTTGATCCCCGCCCACCGGTCTTACCCCGCGGTCGAGGTCCAGTCCAGCTCGCACCCGGGCACGGCAGCCCTCAAGGAGGTGTGCGGAAGGCCGACGGTCTCCCGGGTGGGATCGAGTCCCTTCGTCCGGTAGCGCCTTTCGCCCGGATCGGGTCGGATCAGGAGAGCGGGGCCGCGTGCCGTGCGGCGCCGGACCCCCTGGGCCCGGCCCTGGCGCCCGGACACCGCGCCCCGGGCGCCAGGGCCCCAGCCCCCGGGCCTTCACCCGACAGGAGGACCACGATGGCCGCACCGGCCCACGCGCTCTCGCGCGGCGTACGCGGGATCACCTTGGATGCCGGCGGGGTGAAGCTCTCCGCGCTGCTCAGCGAGCCCGACCGGGCGGCTCCCGCGCGGGCCGTCGTGGTCGCCCTCCACGGCGGCGGCATGAACGCGGGCTACTTCGACGGGCAGGCACACCCCCAGCTGTCGTTGATGACGGTGGGAGCCAGCCTGGGCCACACCGTGCTGGCCGTCGACCGTCCCGGGTACGGGCACTCGGCGGCCGCCTTCCCCGAGGGCCAAAGTCTCAGGGAACAGACCGCCTGCCTCGGCGCCGCCCTGCGCGACTTCGCGGACCGGCACGGAACGGGAGCGGGGATGTTCCTCGTCGCCCACTCCTACGGTGGCAAGGTTGCCCTGGCGGCGGCTGCGGAGGATTCCGTGCCCGATCTGCTCGGGCTGGACATCTCGGGGTGCGGCCACGCGTTCGCGGTGGAGCACCACGAACTGCCCGGTAAGGACGGCACCGGCCGGTCGCGCAGGAGCTGGGGGGAGTTGCGCCTCTACCCGCCCGACACCTTCTTCTCCAGCTCCACGCTGATCGAGCCCATGCCACCGAGGGAGTACGCGGAGATCCTCGGCTGGCCCGCGGTCTTCGAGGCGACCGCGCACCGCGTCAGGGTGCCGGTGCGGCTGACCTTCGCCGAGCACGAGGCGTGGTGGCGGCACGACGAAGCCGCCCTCGCCGACCTGGCGTCGCACTTCCGCTCGGCTCCCCGGGTGGTCGTCGACCGCCAGCCGGACGCCGGCCACAACATCAGCCTCGGCTGGGCCGCCCGCTCCTACCACTTGCGCGCTCTCGCGTTCCTCGAAGGCTGCCTCGTACCGCGCGAGACGACCCGGCCCGCGCCGCCCCAGGCGGCCCCCTGACCATGCGCATGGCTGTTGAACTTGATCGGGTGATGTCGGGCTGTTCGTCGGACAGCGTGAAGCCGGCCGGCCTCGGTAGTGCTTGTTCGGTGAGACATGCGCAGGGCGGCGGCTTGACCGACGTCGAGAGAGCGGCGCGGGAGCGGGTCCGGTTCCAGGCCGTGACTGGCTTCGAGGCTGGCGGGAAGAACCGAGATCGCTGCCACGCCGCGGGTCTCGGAGCGGTCGGTGGAACGTTGGCGACGCCAGTGGCGGGTGGGCGGCCACGCGGGAGTCGCCTCGACGGGGTCACCTGGTCGATCCCGACTGTCTGACGCGCAGATGGCGAGGCTGGAACGGGAGTTGGACCGGGGCCCGCTGACACACGGGTGGGCCCGCCAGCGGTGGACGCCGGCCCGGGTGACGACGATGACCTGTCGACGTGATCGTCAGAAGCTACCGAAGAAGCGATCCCACCAGCTGGGCCGCCGAACGTGCCGGGGCAGTCGGCTCGGCCCGTCGTAATCACTCTCCAGTAGTTCCTCGGCAACCACGACAAAGCCGAACTCGACCAGCGCCCGGTTGGCCTTGGCAAGGTCCGCGCCGTCGAGCTCGCCCTCGGCTTGGGCGTCATCCGTTCCGAGGAAGGCGCCCGGGTTGTCGGCGCAGACCAGAGCCAGCGAGCCGAACTTGCTCACGCAGACGACGATTCGAGTGCCGCAAGCGGTTGCGTCTGCGGGTACGACGATGCGCCCGTACTCACTGGAGTCCTGGGTGTCCTGCTCAGCCGTGCAGCGAGCCGCGAAGTCAACTTCGAGCCGCGCCACGAGTACGCCGAAGTGGGCTGCGGTCCTGCCACGGTCGTAGTGCTGCGGCCACTCCAGCCACTCCGGATCATCGAGCTCGCGCAGCAACGCCGGCAGATCCGCTTCGCTCTCGGGCATGCGCTCATCTTGGCGCAGCAGCCGTCCACGGAGCAGGTCGGGGCACCATCACACGCACCGTTCCCCGACATCACCCGTTCAAGGTCGGTAGTGCCGCGTCAGGTACTGGTCAGCATTGCCGCGAAGTGACTCAAAGAGGGTGCGCCCGCCGTCATTCCTTGCGCACACCATGGACAACTCCACAGCCCGGCACTACGTTCACCGATTGCTTGACAACGATGTCACCTCTGTTGACAACGATGTCAAACCACAATCGCCCCCTCCCCCAAGGAGCTGTGATCGCCGATGGTGTCCCGAAGAACTCTTCTGCAGGCGGGCGGAGCGGCACTCGCGGTCGGCGGTGCCGGGATCTTCCTCTCCACCCCGGCCGTCGCGGCGCAATCCAGGCCCGCAGCGCCTCTGTTGCCGTCATTCGGCCGCCCCACCCGGCTCGATGTCGCCGATGTGAGCTCTCTCGACGGAAACGACCAGCTGCTTCTGACGACCCTTCAGGGAGTGGTCAACCGCCGCTCCCCACGCCTCTACTTCAACTTCGACAGCGGCGACGTCGATCTGCGCTGGCTCCCGGGCACCGGCGCCCGGGTCACCCGCCACGACCGCGCGCTGGACCTCGTCGCCCGCTGTCGGAACGAGGTGCGCGGTGCGATCCTGCACGATCCCGACGTACCGGACTCCGTGAACGTGGCGACCACCCTGGCCGGCCTGGAGAACGCGGTCGTCGCCACCGCCGAACAGGCCCGCGAGTACGGCCTGAAGACCGTCGCCGACCTACGCGGCCGCTTCGACGCGGACGACGTACTCTCCACCTACCGCTGGCAGTTGGACCACCTGTTCCCGCGCTGTTCCCACACGCTGCTGGCCGGGCTGCCGCCCACCCGGACGGTGCAGACCCCCCGGGTGAGCTGGCGCGAGATCGCCCGGGAGACCGAGCGCGTGCGGGACTCGTCGAACCGGCAGGTCCGCACCTTCGACGTCAGTGCGGAGCTCTCCGGCGGCGACGGCGTCTACCTGCGCTTCCAGGACTCGTTCGGCGAGGACGGATGGGGTGCTTCGGTCGGCTCGGTCAGGGTGCGGGCGGACGGCCAGGTGATCGCCTCCTTCGTACCCGGGACGGACGCCGAGGCGCCGTACCTCTTCGACGGTTCGAACTCCGCCATCGGCGGGGACGCCAACCGGTTCTCCGACGGCGGCGGCTATTTCATCTACCGCTTCACCCCGCCGGCCGGCACCCGGCAGCTCCTGGTCGAGGCCGACCTGTGGAACCAGTACCTGGTGTCCGCGACCGCCACCTCGCCCACCAGGGTCGAACCGTTCCCGTACTTCCGGGACTACGCCGTCGCGAGCCGGGCCATGGTCGTCTGGCTGCCTCCGTCCGGCGACACCGGCACGCTGCTGGACGAGGTCTTCAGCCGGGTCGAGCCCACCACTCCGTACGCCGGCTGGTTCTCCAACGACGTGGCGGGAGAGTGGGGCGGGGTCGACCGGGCCTCCCAGCACGGCATCGAGGTGGTGCCCGCCGACTTCTACATGAACGGCACCGTGCACGCCGGAGTGCCCGCGCGGATCTCGGACAAGGTCCCCCCAACGCCGAAGGCCAGGCTCGCCGACCGCGTCTACCTCACCCTCACGTTCGGCGAGGGCGACAACATCCAGTACTGCCAGCGCCACATGCGCACCATCTGGGAGGACCCGAAGCGGGGCAGCGTGCCGCTCAACTGGACGGTCAGCCCGCTGCTCGCGGACATCGGCCCCGCGCTGCTGGCGTACTACCAGAACACCGCCACCGGTAATGACCTGCTGATCTCGGGCCCCTCCGGCGCCGGTTACACCTACCCGGGCTCCTGGCCCGCCGACGCCCTGGACGCCTACACCGAGCTCACCGGGCGCTTTCTGCGCCGGACCGGCATGAACCTGGTGTACGCGTACAACCAGCGCGGCACGACGGGCGACGGATGGGTGCCGTTCGACGAGCGCGTCGTCCGCTCCTACCGCGAGAACACACCGCTGCGGGGCATCGTCCAGTCCTGGGAGACCGGGGACCTGGAGGCCCGGCCCGCCGGAATACCGGTGATCGGCAACTTCTTCCCGCAGGGAAAGGCCGCCGAGTACCGGGACGGTCTACTGAAGCACGTCGAGGGCCGGGACGGCAGCGGGCCGCTGTTCGTCGCGGGCGCGATCAACGCCTGGAGCTGGACGCCGAGCGATGCCGCCGAACTCGTCGAGCTGCTGGACGATCGGTTCGAAGTGGTGCGCGGTGACACGTTCTTCGACCTGATGGACCAGGCGGAGCGGGACTCGCGACGCTGACCGGGCCGGTACGCGCCGGTGGCCGCCCCCGGGACCGCCCGCCTCCTCGTACCGCAGGGGCGCGATCACGTAACCCTTCAACTCGCCGTTGCGTAGGACCATTTCGGACGGTCGGCCTGCGGGC
>NZ_JBSFVR010000241.1:0-11400 GCF_053592415.1 Streptomyces sp. NPDC002690
CGGTGATCTTGCCCGAGTCCTTGGTGTACGTGCAGGTGACAAGGCGGTCACCGGTCGTCCAGGACTCCTTGGTCGGCTGGTAGTACGAGCCGGAGGTGACGACCACCTCGGTGACTCCGTGCGCCTTCAGCAGGGCGTCGAGACCGGTGGAGAGGAAGCTGTCCGGGGCGGTCTTGAGGAGGACGGCCTCCTCGGCGCCGGGGGTGAGTTCGGGGACGGCCCGAAGGCCCTCGGGGCCGCCTCCGGCTCACCGCCCTCGTCGAGCACGGTGACGATCAAGGAGCCTGCTTCGAGGGCGCGTTGGCGAAGTCCGGCGATGGTGGCAACGGTCTCGGAGGCCCGGTGCAATAGCCATCGCGGCGTTCTGCATGTCGATGACGAGGAGTGCGGAGGTGTTCGGCATGGGAGGAGATCGTAAGGGGAGGGGGCGAGAGGGCGCAGGGGGGCGGAGTCGGGCAGGCTTGACTTCGGTGCGAAGCGGGAGGCGAAGGCCCGGGCGCGGGCCGATGCGGCGGGTGGACAGGTGTCCGCCGAGTCCGCGGACGGGTATGGCCGGACACCCGGGTCGCCCGGTACGGCGTCGCCGAGAGCCCGGTAGGCCGTGTCCGGCCACGCGCCTCGGGTCAGGCGTGCGCAGTCACGGCTTCCAGGCGTTCGGCCCGGATGATCAGCCTCCAGGCGCTGACCGCGGCAGCGAGGTAGGCGAGGCCGACCAGCAGGAAGCACACGGCGGGCCCGGTGCCCCAGTCCGCGACCGTGCCGAGCACCACGCTCATGGCGGCGATGCCGACCAGGGTCCCGATCTGCCGGTTGGCGTTGAGTACGGAGCCGGCGACGTTGGCGTTCTCGGGGCCGGCGGAGTCCACGAGGGCCGCGGTCATCCCCGGGGAGATCACGCCCGCGCCGATGTTGGCGACGCCGACGGCCACGGCCACCACCCAGTACGGCGTGGACGAGTCGACGGTGGTCATGGTCAGCGACGCGATTCCGGCGACCAGCAGGAAGACCGTCAGCAGCGTCCCGTTGGAGAAGCGCGCGGAGATACGGGCGTAGACGAGGTTGGCCAGGGGGAACCAGACGGTCATGGGCAGGAGTTCCAGACCGGCCTGGAGCGGACCGGCCCCTCGGGCGTGCTGGAGGTAGAGCGCGAGCATGAACATGCTGCCGTAGAGCGCGAAGTTGAAGAGGAAGCCCACCAGGTTCGCGCCGGTGAAACTCGGCCTGCGAAACAGTCCCCACGGCATGACGAGGTTCTCGGCGCGTCGCTCGCGTGCCACCAGCGCGCCGCCCGCGACCACGAGCACGGCGTACGCGGCCAGCGGCGCTCCGGCGTCCCAGCCGAGCCGGGGCCCTTCGATGAGCGCGAAGCTCAGGGCGGCGAGCGCCGCGATCCACAGAAGGTGACCGGGCACCGCGAGCCTGACGCGGTGGACATCGGCCTCGGCGATGCAACGCCTGGTCAACAGGATGCCGACGATACCGATGGGCAGGTTGAGAAAGAAGATGCTCTGCCATCCGAACGCGCTCACCAGCAAGCCGCCGGCGCTCGGGCCGAGGCCGGCCGAGGTGGCGACGATCGCCGACCACAGACCCAGCATGCGGGTGCGCTCGCGCTTCTCGGGGAACGACAGCACCAGCAGGGAGAGCGAACTCGGCATGAAGAGGGCCGCGCCCACGCCCTGGACGAGGCGTGCGCCGACCAGTACGGCGGCGTTCGGCGCGAGGGCGCAGCCGAGTGAGGCGACGAAGAAGACGGCCATGCCCCAGAGGTAGACGTTCTTCGCGCCGAGACGGTTCGCGAGGCCGCCGCCCAGCAGCAGGAACGAGCCGAAGACCAGGACGTAGCCGTCCACGATCCAGGTGAGCTCGGACAGCGAGGCGTGCAGGTCCTCCTGGATCGCCGCACCGGCGACGTTGACGACGGTCACGTCCAGCGCGGCCATGATGAAGCCCGTGGCCAGGGCGGTCAGTCGCAGGCCCGGTGACGCCCCGCGCGGGGGTGCTGCGACCTCGGTGAGCGGTAACGCGCTGTGGGGTGTCCTGGGCATCGTGCTCTCCTCCGGCTGAGTCGGTCGGCTGGGGAATCCACCGGTCATTGAAGAGAGTATGTCGACGACTGTCAAACTTCATGACCGTCAACCTTTGGGTCCGGCGCGTAGGATGGGACGCCGCGTTCGAACGCAGGGAGAACGCAGGGAGGCTGGGCAACGTGACCACGCGGACGGACGCACGCATCACCGATCATGTCGCCGCCGAGGACATGACTCTCCAGGACGTGCTGGACGCGCTGGTCGACCCGGTACGGCGCAGTATTGTCCGCCAACTCGCCGACTCCGAGCGGAACATGGCGTGCGGGACCTTCGACATCGACGTCACGAGGTCCACCAGCAGCCACCACTTCAAGGTGTTGCGGCGCGCGGGGCTCATCCGGCAGCACTACGAGGGCACGACGAAGCTGAACACCCTGCGCCGCGCGGACTTGGACCGCGCCTTCCCCGGCCTCCTCGACGCGGTCGTCGAGGCGTCACGCCACGAGACGGCGCGCTGAGCCCGCTCGACCGGGGCCGCCGGGGCACCTCGCCGGCCGGCCTGGATCGTCCGCACACCTGCCCGGCGCGTGGTGCGGACGGCCCGCTCGCCCGCCAGGTGGGCTGCCGACCGGCTCGGGCACGCGGACAAGCGGATGGCCGGACATCGGTCGCCCCGGTCGTCCGCCGGGGCCAATGACGCCGAAGGCCAACCCCCGGCCGTCCCAGCCGCGTTCACCTGGTGCGGCACGGCCCGGAACCGGCGACCGGCCTGTGCCCGGCCTCCTGCGGTGTAGTCAAAACGTGACAGGGGAGGGGCTATTCCGTCGGTAGGATCCCCATTCGATACTCCACTCCGCAAGAATGTCAGGAACACGTATGAGATGGCGAAGGGTCCTGCCGGTCATCGCCGCACTGCCGGCTCTCCTGGTGATATCCGCGTGCAGTAGCGACGGGGACGGATCCGACGCGAAGAAGGCCGAACCCCACGCGACGAACTCCTCGGCTTCGAAATCGGCTTCGGAATCCGATGCGGTGGCCGAGGCCAAGCGGATCGGCGCTGCGGATCCCCAGACGCTGAAAGAGGCCACTCTCTCCGGAAAGAACGAGGGGTTCAATTTCAAGCAGGTCGCCAAGGCGGATACCGAGGCCGGTCGGAACATGAAGGCCGACAAGGCCGAGTGCCAGCCGATCGCCAGCCTGGCGGGGGGATACACGCACATCGAGGCCGTGAGCGTCGAACACCGGTCCCTCGAACCCGCCGAGGCGACGGACGCCACCATCGGCTCGATGTGGCTCGCTTCCCACTCGGAGAAGAACGCCGAGCGGGTCATGTCCGACCTCCGTACGTCTCTGAAGAAATGCCCCGGCGGCTTCAAGACGCTCGGCCTGGTCTACAGGAACGTGGAGCAGCTCAAGGACCCCGGCCTC
This sequence comes from Streptomyces sp. NPDC002690, assembly GCF_053592415.1. NCBI lineage: Bacteria > Bacillati > Actinomycetota > Actinomycetes > Kitasatosporales > Streptomycetaceae > Streptomyces > Streptomyces sp. NPDC002690. The sequence continues at coordinate 3,459 of NZ_JBSFVR010000241.1, forward strand.
GGGGACGACGCGGTCAGCTACCGCATCACCAGTGTCGTCGCCGAGCAGTCCGTCCCCATGACCTTCACCGTGGTCCGCAAGGACGGCGTGATCGCCGCGTTCTACGGGGTCAACATGCTGACGCCGAAGAAAAGCGCGATCCCCGAGCCGGTGATCAAGGCGCAGTTGAAGAAGCTGGGCTGACTCCGGACGCGGACGGCCGACTGAAAAAGAATTCCCGGTACGGACATCCGTACCGGGAATTCTTTTGCGGGACCGCCCTCAGGGGAGGGGTCGGAAGGTCAGGTCGTGACTTCCTCGCCGCGCATGTTCCATGCCCGAGTGGTTTCCGGCGAGGTAGCCGGTTCGGAGATGGTCACCATGCCCGGAGAATGGTGGACATGGCCGCCGATCTCCCCCTCGGGAACCGGAGGGAACTCCGCGTCCAGGTATTCGCCCTCGGAGAGTTCGTACTCCATTCCCGAGGGCTCGAACTGGACCGTGAGAGGACCGTCGAACGCCGTGATCCGAATACGCAACTCCTACCAGCCTTCCAGGATGTACTTCATGAGGTCGGCCCGCGGACCGGCGCTCGGGTTCTGCGGGGTGACGGTGCGCACCTTGTCGTAGTACTTGTACACCGTCTCGATCTGGTCCTTGGTCCACCCCGCTTCCTTGAGCTTCGCGATGTGCGACGGAGTCATCAGGCGGAGGTTTTCGAGCTTGTTGGCCCACAGCACGCCCTTGCCGAGCTGTGGCACCGTGGTGTAGCCGTGCGATTCAGCCACGACCTTCACTGCGTCGAGCTCGTTCTTGACCGAGGCCGCCGTCTTGGCGGTGCGCTCCACTCCTGCGGCCGCCTCGGCCGCGAGACCCGCTTCCCGTGCCGAGCTGACCGCTTCGACCATGCCCGAACCGGCCATCGCCGCACCGCGGATGGCGCGGACCACCTTGGCCGCCACGCCGATCACCGTCGGCAGCACGATGGCCGCCGCCCATGCGCAGCTGGTGGAGAACGAGAAGTTGTCCCAGCATTCGGTGAAGTCCTTGACCATGCCCTGGGCGAAGCCCTTGAGCGCGTTCGTGGTCAGGTCGTAACCGGAGATGTGGACGGTCCGCGTCTCGTGGATGTCGATCGGAGACTGGTCGATGTAGTCCATCGACAGGTCGCCGATGCACTCGGCGAGTGCGGTGTCCGGGAAGTCGCACGATATGACGAAGAACAGCATCGTGCCGGTGACGTGGTAGTCGATCTTGTAGTCACAGCCGTTGGTGCCGGTGCAGAAGCCGTCCGACGACGCGGTGGAGGTGACGTTGTACGGCACGCTGACCACGTCCTCGGCGCCGGCCGCCCCGGAGGTCGACGCCTGCGTGACCTCGTTCTTGTCGCGGTCCGCCTCCTCCGTCCTGGTCGCTGCGGCCTGAGCCTCCTCGGAGGCGCTCTGCGCGTGCTCGGCAGCCGTCTCGGCGGCCGTGGCGTCGGTCTCGGCCTTCGTGGCCGTGTCCCGAGCCGTCGCCGCGTCGCCCTCCGCGGCGGTCGCCGCATCGCGCGCGCCGGCCGCGTCGTGCTCGGCCTCGGTGGCCGCGTTGTCGGCCGCCGCCGCGTCGGTCTCGGCGTCGTTGGCCGCGATGCCGGCGTAGACGGCGTCGTCACCGGCCTGCTGGGCGTAGCCCGAGGCGTTGTCCGCGGCCTTCTGGGCCGCCTTCCCCGCCTTCGCCGCCTCGGCCGATGCGGCGAGGGCTCGCTTGGCGGCGAGCGAGGCCCGCTGGGCGTCCTTGGCCGCCGCCGACGCTGCCTGCGCGGCCAGCTTGGAGTCGGCCGCTGCCGTGTCGGCCAGCTTCTGCGCCTCGGCCGCCATGTCCGCGGCCTCGGCCGCCCTGGCTTCGGACGCTGTGGCCTGCTGTTCGGACAGGGTCAGCGCACTCTGCCCGGTGAGCACGGCGAACGCGGCGGACGCGTCGGTCTCCTGGTACGGGGTACCGATCGCGATGGCCGCGTTCGCGGGTGCCGCGGCCTCGGTCGCGGTGTCCCGGGCCGCAGCCGCGGACACGGCCGTGGCGTAGGCGTGACCGGCTGTGTCGGCCGCCCACTTGGCGGTCTGGACCGCTTCGCTCTTGGCGGCCACCGACTCCTTCTTCGCGGTCGCCGCCGCGGCGGACGCCACCTTGGAGTCTGCCTCGGCCTTCTTGGCGTTCTTGGCCGCGGCCTCGGACGCGTCGATCGCTTCGGCCGCCGCAGCGTGCGCGTTGGCCGCCGCTCCGGCAGCGGTCAGGTAGGCCGCCCAGGCATTGTCCGCCGAGGCGCGGGCCCGCGATGCGGATCCCTGTGCCTGGGTGGCCGCTGTCCGGCTGGCGGTGGCCGCCGCGGTGGCCTCGTTGGCCGCCGCGCGTGCCGCGGTGGCCGCCGAGGTCGCCTGGTCGGCCGCGGCACGTGCCTCGGTTGCGGCCTGCCGCGCCGCGACCGCGTTGTCGGTGCCTTCGGCCGCCGCTGCGGCGGCCTCCAGCGCCGCGGCACGCGCTGCGAGCGCGTCACGGCTCTTCTCGGCCTTCAGCGCGCGGTCGCGGGCGGCGACCGCGTCGGACTCGGCCTGTTCCGCGGACGTTCGGCGGGCTGACGCGGTCGATCCGGCCGCCTCGGCGGCGGACAGGGCGTCCCCTGCGACGATCCTCTGGTTCTGTGCGACGGCCTCCGCCGCCGCGGCCGTGTCGCGTTCCCTTTCGGCGGTCGCGCGGTAGGCGGCGGCGTTGGCGCGCTCCATCTCGGCTTCCGCGCGCTCGGCCTGTGCGGTACCGGCCGCCTTACGGGCCTCCGCCTCCTCCTTCTCCGCGGTGGCCTGTGCGGCCTTGGCCTTCGCCGCGTTGGCCTCGGCCTCGTCCGCCTGCTGGTCGGCACTGTCCGCCGCGGCCTTCGCCTGGGCGGCGGCCTCCTGTGCGGCGATGCGGTGGAACTCGGTCTTCACCGCGTGCGATTCGGTCTGGGCCAGGGAGAGCAGTGTCTGTGACGTCGAGACCGTGGCGTTCGCCGCGTTCAGGGCCGTCTCCGTCGCCTTCGCCGCGGCCGATGCCGCCGCGCCCGAGGCGCGTGCGACCTGGACCGACTGCTGGGCGTAGAGCAGACCACGGCCACGCGGCAGCCCGGCGGCGTCCGCGATCGTCCATGCCTGCTGCTGGGCGGTCACCGCGCGCTGCGCCGCGGCGTTGGCGGCGGTGGCCTGCTGCTGGGAGGCGGTGACGAGCGCCTGGACCTTGCCCCGGGCCTTCGCGAGGTCCGTCTTCGCCTTGTCGAAGAGGGCCTGCTTCGGCTTCAGGATGGTGTCCGGGTCGTTCTCCAGCTCGTCGTGCCAGTACCGCTGCCAGCGCAGGATCTGGTCGGCGAACCACGCCTGGCCGATGGCCTCGACCATGTTGTCCGCGGCCGCCCGGGTGGCGGCGGCGGCGTCGGCCTCCGCCTGGATGATGACCGCGCGCGGGGCGGCCTGGCCGGCGTACTCCGCCTGCCACTCCGCCGAAGCCTGCGAGACGACTTCACTCAGGGAGTTGCGCGGGTCCACCGGGTCCTGGTGATCGCAGGAAGCCCAGTCCTGCTTGAGGGTCTCGACTTCGATGCGGAACTCGGCGGTGCCCTCGGTGACCTTCTCGTCGAGGAAGCCGCCGTGCCGCAGGTAGGAAGCGATGTCGGCGGAGGTCGTACCACCGGAGAACCGGGTGTTGCTCACGCTGGAGTCCCGCAGCATGACGTCGGCCTCGAAGTCGAACCAGTCGTCCTCGCCGCGGTTCTGCTCGGTGATCTCCCGGGCCTTCGCCAGTGCCTCGGCGCCGGGGTTGGTGTGGTCGTCCCAGCCGAGGCGGTTGGACAGCTCGGCCTGGGTGGCCAGAGTGAATCCGAGGATGTCCGCGCCGAACTCCGGCGCGTGCAGGGTGATCCCGTCGTCGAACGAGCTCATCGCGTACGGCCGGTTGGCGTCCTCCAGGACGGCCTCGCGCGCGGCCATGGCGTCCCTGAAGGCGTAGCCGGCTTGCTCGTCCTGGTCCCTGGCCTGCCCCAGCGGCATGAAACCGATCCAGCCGACATCGCCGATGACGGCGTCGAGCTGTTCGTCGGTGCCGGTCAGGCCCTCGATGGCCTTGGCTTTCATCTTGGCGCCGCCCGCGTGCAGGGCGACTCCGGCGAGACACTGGTTGAGGCGCGGGGTGGAGCGGACGTCACTGATGGTGGCGGTCAGCTCGGTGAGCCGGCGCAGTGCGTTGTCGGCGTCGACGAAAATCTGCCGTACGCCGTCGGAGACCTGCTCCACCGCCTGGGCGAGCGCGGGCATCCGGCCCACGATCGCGGCGGAGGACGCGATGTCCACGAGGTCCCAGAGGCATTCCTCGACGTCGTAACCGGCCAGGCATTCCTTCACCTCGGCCGCGTCGAGCTGTTCGAAGAGGATCTGGCCGCCGTTGGCCGTGGCCCAGGCGACGAGGTCCACCGAAACGGCCGTGAGGCCCTTGCGATAGTCGTCGACACAGGTCTGGCCGCACGCGTCGAGGAGGATCGCCTCCTCGCGCTCGCCCAGGACCGGCCAGTTGGAGGCTCCGCCCTTGATGGGCGTGACGCCTTCGGCGAGTGCTTCCTGGTGCGCGGCTTCGTTCTTCTCCCGCTGCTCCTGTTCGGCCTTCTTCGCCGCCTCCTCGGCGGCGGTGCTGTCGCCCGCCGCGTCGGCCGCCTTGTCCTCCGCGGCCTCGGCGTCCTTCTCCGCCTGGGTGGCCTTGCCCTGGGCCCCCTCCGCGGCGTCCTGGGCCCGGTCGGCCTTCTCGTTCGCCTCCGCGGCGTGCCGCTCGGCGTCGGTCGCCTCGCGGTCCGCTTCGGCGGCGGTGTTGCTCGTGTCGGTCGCGATGAGACGGGCGCTGGCCGCGTCGGCACCGGCCTGCTCGGAATACCCGGCCGCGGCACTGGACGCGCTCTCGGCGCCCTTCTGCGCACCGGCCGCCGCGGCAGCGGACGCCTGGGCGCGAGTCACCGCCTCGACGGCGCGCGCCGAATCGCTCGCGGCACGTGCGGCTGCCTCGGCTGCGAGCTTGGCGTCACCCGTCGCCTGTGCGGCAGCCTGCTGCGCGGACTCGGACGCCGCCGCCGCCTCGGTGGCTTTGGCCTCGGCGGCTGCCGCCTGCTGCTCGGCGATCGTCTTCGCCGACTGGCCGACGAGTACGGCGAACGCGGCCGAACTGTCCTTCACCTGATACGGGGTACCCCCCGCGATGGCCTCGTTGGAGGCGGCGATCGCCTCCGTGGCGCTGTCGCGCGCGGCGAGCGCGGACTGCCCGGCAGCGTAGGCGCGGCCGACCACGGTCGCGGCCGACTTGACGGCCTCGGCCGCGCTGGTGCCGGCGGCCACGGCCTCGTTCTCGGCCTTCTCGGCCAGTTCCGTGGCATTCTCGGACGCCGTCGCGGCGTTGTCCGCGCGGAGCGCGGCGTCCTGCGACTCGTCGAGGGCGACGGCAGCCGCCGCGTAGGCCGCGGATGCCGCGCTGAGGGACGTGCGGTAGGCGGACCACGCCTTGTCCGCGTCGGCCTCGGCACGCTGGGCGGCGCCCTCCGCCTTGGTCGCGGCGGTCCGCGCGCCGACTGCGGCCGTGGTGGCCTCGTCGGCGGCGGTCTGTGCGAGGGTCGCGGCCTGGGCTGCCTGGTTCGCCGCCGTACGGGCGGCGGTGGCGGCGGACCGGGTCTCGGCGGAGGCCGCGGTGCCCTCGGCCGCGGTGGCCGCGGCTTCGAGGGCGGCGGCGCGGGCCGCGACGGCCTGCTTCGCCCGGGTCGCGGCGACGGCCTTCTCCCGTGCGGTCTGCGCGGCCTTCGCCTTCTCCGTGGCGAGTTTGCGCTTCGCGGTGGCGTCCGCGGTCGCGGTCGCGGCGGCGGCGTCGGCGCCGCCGGCCGCGGTCTGCTGGCTCGCCGCCCGCTGCTCGGCCTCCTGTGCGGTGGCCCGCTCGGTGGCCGCCTTGGCGCGGGAGGCGACGGCGTTGGCCTTCTCCGTCTGCGCCTTGGCGCGCTCGGTGGCGGCGGTGGCGGCGGCGGCCTCGGCCTTGTCGCGCTTCTGTTCCGCCGTCGTGCGGGCGTCCTTCGCCGCCTGTGCGCTGTCGGCGGCGGCGTCGGCGTTGGCCTCGGCGCTGTCGGCTGCGGCCTTCGCCTGGGCCGCGGCTTCTTCCGCGGCGACGCGGCGGAACTCGGTGCTGATGGCGTGCGAGTCGGTCTGTGCCTTGGCGAGCAGGGCGTCCGCGTCGGCGATCGTCGCGTTGGCCGCAGCGAGCGCGGTCTCGGTCGACTTCGCGGCGGCCGTGGCGGCGGCAGCCGAGGCGCGGGCCACCTGGACCGACTGCTGGGCGTACATCAGGCCACGGCCACGCGGCACGTGGCTGGTGTCCGCGACGGCCCAGGCGACCTGCTGCGCGGTCGCGGCCGTCTGCGCCGCCGTGGCGGCCTTGGCCGCCTGCGCCTTGGCCGAGACGACCAGGTCGGTCACCTTGGTGCGGGCGGCGTTCAGATCGGCGGTGGCCTTGTCGTAGAACGCCTGGTCGGGCTTCTCGAAGATCGTCTCGGGATCGTTGGCGAGCTCGTCCTGCCAGTACTTGCGCCAGGTCAGGATCTGCTCCACGATCCAGGCCTGCCTGATGGCCTCGATCATGTCGTCGGTCGCGGCCTGGGTCGCGGCGGCGGCGTCCGCCTCCGCCTGGATGATCGTGGCGCGCTGGGCCGCCTGGCCGGCGTACTCCAGCTCCCACTCGACCATCGCGGTCATGACCGGTGCGTTGAGCACGCGCCGCGGGTCGATCGGGTTCTGGTGGTCGCAGGCTGCCCACGCCTGCTTCATGTCCTCGACCTCGACGTTGTACTCGGCGGAGTCCTTGGCCGGTGCCTCGGACGCGTATCCGCCACGCCGCAGGTAGGAGGCGATGTCGCTGGAGGTGGTTCCGCCCGAGTACTTGTACCCGACGTCCCGCAGCATCAAGTCGGCCGCGAGGTCGTGCCAGTCGTCCTTGCCCTCGTTCTCATCGGTGATCGCGCGGGCCCGCGCGATCGCCTCGTCGCTGGCCTCGCTGTGGCCGTCCCAGCCGAGCGGGGAGGCGAGCTGTACCTGGTTGATCGCAGTGAAGTAGTTGACGTCGGCACCGAAGGCCGGCGCGTGCCACTCCATGTCCTCGCTGGCCCAAGCGGACTCGCGGTAGGGCTTGTTGGCCTCGTCGAGTTCCTCGGTGCGCAGGTCGCCGGCTTCGCGGTAGGCGTTGCCGGCCTCTTCGTCGGCGGTTCCGGCCGTGCCCAGGGGCCCGAAGCCGATCCAGCCGACGTCGCCGATGGCTTCGCGGAGTTGCGCATCCGTGCCGGTCAGGGCCTCGATGGCCTTGGCCTTCATCTGCGGGCCGCCGACGTGCAGGGCCACACCGGCGAGACAGCGGTCGCGCCGGGGTTCCTCACCGATGCTGTTGCGGGTGAGCCCGGCATCCTCCTCGGGCGTCGCGTCGGCCATGGCCGGGGCGGCTTGGATCACGCCGGCCAGGAGGGCCGTGGCCGTGACGAGTGCCGTCGCGCCGGTGGCTCTGACGAGGGTGGAGCGAATACGGCGCCGGCGTCTGCCGACGTCTCTGAGGAATGTCATGTCTGCCTGGCAATCTCTCGATCGTTCGACAGCACTCCTCATGGGCATGACAGACAGCCTCTGCCCTGGTTCTGCTCCCCCACGACACCGCGGCTGCCGGCGTGCCCGTCTCCCCCACGAGTCGACGCTGCCGCTTCCTCCGTGACCATGCCATGCGTGGACCGTTACGGATAGATCAAAGATTCTTCATCAACGGCGCACGGAACTCAGTGGCGGACAAAATGGCGCACCCATTGATCATCCTGTTACCCGGCGTAGCCGCGCTGCCGGGACGACCGCATGACTCGACCGCGGCCACCCCGCCACCGCGGTACGCCCTTCGCGACCGGACGGCC
>NZ_JBSFVR010000242.1:0-11388 GCF_053592415.1 Streptomyces sp. NPDC002690
CCCGGCAGACCTCGCCCGCCGCGTCGCTGACGACGGCGCGTACGCGGTGGCCGGGGCGGTTGGCCGACAGGGGCAGCTCGACGGAGAAGGCGGCGCCGGCCAGGTCGGGGGTGATGCGGGGGCGCCGCAGGTGGGTCTCGGGGACCGGCTCGGCCCAGACGGTCTGCCAGATCCCCGTGGTGCGGGTGTAGTTGCAGTCGTGGTTGGCGTACTGGATCGCCTGCTTGCCGCGTGCCTGCGGGCCGGACTTCGGGTCGCGGGCGCGGACGGTGATCTCCACTTCCCGTCCAGCCGTGGCGAGTTCGCCGAGGTCGGCGGTGAAGGGGGTGAAGCCGCCCCGGTGGCGCACCACTTCGGTGCCGTCCACCCAGACGGTGGTGTCGTGGTCGACGGCGCCGAAGTGCAACAGCACCCGGCGTCCCGCCCATTCGGCGGGTGGGGTGAACCGCCGCCGGTACCAGACTGCTTCCAGGAAGTCGGTGTCACCGACGCCGGAGAGCTCGGACTCGGGGGCGAAGGGTACGAGGATCTCGCCGGTGAGGTCGCGGCCGAGGAGTCCTCGTTCGAGGCCGCTGTCCCCCTGGTCGGTCTCGAACTGCCAGGTCCCGTTGAGGTTGAGCCAGTCGCGGCGGACGAACTGCGGGCGCGGGTACTCGGGACGCGGGACGGAGGGGTGGTGCACGGGGACTCCAGTCGAAAGGTGGGGCGGGTCGGCGGGAGGCCGGCCCGCGGACAGGGACGTGGTGGGGTTCAGCCGCCGCCTAGTCCGGTGGTGGCCACGGAGTTGACGATGCGTCGCTGGAAGAGGAGGAACATCACGATCAGCGGGGCCGCCGACAGCAGGGCGGATGCCATGGACCCTGCGTACTGGATGCCGTAGGCGTCCTTGACGGTGGCGAGGCCGACCGGGAGCGTCATGAGGTCGGGGTCGTTGGTGACGACGAAGGGCCACATGAAGTTGTTCCAGGCGCCGATGAAGACGAAGATCGCGACGGCGGAGACGATCGGGCGGGACAGCGGAAGGACGACCGACCGGAACACCCGCAGCTCGGAGGCGCCGTCGATGCGGGCGGCGTCCTCCAGTTCGCGGGGTATGCCGTCGAAGAAGCGCTTGAGGATGAAGACCATCATGGGGGCCACGACCTGCGGCAGGATGACCGCCGCGTAGGTGTCGACCAGGTGGAACGTCGTCATCTGCTCGAAGAGCGGGACGATGAGCAGCTGCGGCGGGACCATGATCGCGGCCACCGTGACGGCGAGCAGGGTCCGCTTGCCGCGGAAGGTTCCGCGGGAGAACCCGTACGCGGCCAGCGTGGAGACGGCCACGGTGAGGAGGGTGACCAGGGCCGCGATCAGCACGCTGTTGAAGGCCCAGGTCGACACGTTTCCGCGGTCCAGGATGCGCCGGTAGGCGTCGAGCGTGAAGGCTCCCTTGAACGGCGACAGGCCCGACTTCATCACGTCCTGCTCGCTCTGCAGCGAGGTGGCGACCGCCCAGAGGAAGGGCAGCAGCCAGACCACGGCGAGGACGGTCAGCGCCGTCCCCGCGAGGACGCGGGGCAGCCGCCCGTGGCCGAGCAGCAGGGGTGATCCCTGCTCCTCGCGGCGCGGTCGGCGGGGTCGGTGCGGTCGGCGTACGGGGGTGGAGACGGCGGACACGGTCAGCCCTCCTGACGGAAGAAGCGGAGCTGCACGACGGAGACGACGATGACGAGCGCGAAGAAGACGTAGCTGACCGCGGAGGCGTAGCCGAGCCGGTATCCGGTGAACCCGACGTCGTAGACGTATTCCAGGATCGGGCGGGTGGAGCCGTTGGGGCCGCCCTTGGTGAGGATGTAGATCTGGTCGAACACCTTGAGCGAGGCGAGCACCTGGAGCATGGCGACCATGACGGTGGTCTGCCTGAGCTGGGGCAGGGTGACGGACCACAGGCGCCGCCAGGCGCCGGCCCCGTCGAGCGCGGCGGCCTCGTCGAAGGTGACGGGCAGGGACTGCAGGGCCGCGAGGTACAGCAGGAAGTTGAAGCCGACCGTCCACCAGACGGTGAGGGCCGCCACGGACCACATCGCCACCGACTCGTCGGAGAGCCAGCCGACGGGCTCGAAGCCGAGGGACGTCAGCAGCTGGTTCCCGAGGCCGATGTCGGGCTGGTAGAGCCAGGTCCAGATCAGCGTGACCACGGTGACGGGCAGCAGGTACGGGGCGAAGTAGGCCAGGCGCCAGACCCACTGGCCGCCGAGCCCGCTGTGCACGAGCAGGGCCATGGCCAGGGCCATCAGGACGAGCGGCACGCAGGAGATGAGCGTGAAGAAGACGGTGTTGCCGAGGCTGCTCCAGACGTCCGGGTCACCGAACGCCTCGGCGTAGTTGGCGAGTCCGACGAACTCGGGGTCGTGCAGGGTGAGGGAGGCGTCGGTGAGGCTCATCCAGAGGCCCTGGACGACGGGCCAGACCAGGAAGAGCCCGAAGAACACCAGGAACGGCCACACGAACAGGCTTCCGCCGCCGGTGAGGGAGCGGCGGCGCCGGGGCGCGGGCGGGGTTTCGGCGAGGTCCGGTGGCGCCGTGGCTCCGGCGGGTGCGGTGGTGGTCACGATGCGGCTCCTTCGGCTGTCGTCAGGCGACCGGATTGGGCTGGCGCAGCAGGGTGTCCGCTTCCCGGATCATCTGCCGCACCGCCTTCTCGGGTGAGGTGTTGCCCAGCAGCGCCGACTGGAGCGGCTGGCACATGCGGTTCTGGAAGTTGCCGCCGGCTCCGGCGAACCAGTTCGGCGGATCGAGTACGGCGATCTCGCCCGCGGCCGCGTAGGAGGACTGCGGGTCGAGCTCGGCGTACTCGGGGCGGTCCTGAACGGGCAGGTAGGCGGGGATGTGCCCGGCACTCGCCCAGGTCAGGCTCTGCTTGATGATCTCGGCGACGTACCGGTGGGCCTGGCGGCGCCGGGCGGGGTCGGGGTCGTCCTGGTGCGGCAGGACGAAGCTGTGCGAGTCGGCGTAGACGGCGGGCTTGTCGAAGACCTGCGGGAAGGGCGCGGCGCCGAGGTGCTTGATGCCGGACTTCCGGAAGGTGGGCAGCTCCCACTCCCCCGCCATGATCATGCCGCCGCGGCCGGCCATGAAGGCGGCCATCGCGCCGTTGTAGTCGAGGTTGTTCGGGTTGGTCCGGCCGTCGAAGAGCTGCTTCATGAAGGTCACCACCTTCACCGCGGCGTCGACGTCGATCTTGGGCGGCCCGCCGTCGGGCAGCGTGAAGGAGGCACCGGTCTGGGCGTAGAGCGCCGCGAACTGCCGCCAGCTCTGGGCCGTGTCGGTGACGTGCCCGAAGAGGATGCCGGAGTGCCCCGTGACCTCCGCCAGCTTCTTCCCGGCGTCCAGCAGCGCTTCGGGCGAGCCCATCGGGGCCAGTTGACCGGACGGGTCGAGCAGACCGGCCTTGCCCGCCGCGTCCTTGTCGTAGAAGACGATGAACGGGTGGACGTCCAGCGGGATCGCGTAGACCGTGCCCTCGTGCTGGGCGCGCTTCCACACGGCGGGGGCGAAGTCCTTCTCCGTCACGCCGAACTCGGCCATCAGGTCCAGGTCGTAGGGGTCGAGCAGGCCGCCGGGTGCGTATCCGGCCAGGCGCGACAGGTGCATCACCGCCACGTCGGAGGCCCGGCCGCCGGCCGCGGACATGGCCAGTTTCGTGTAGTACGACGGGCCCCAGTCCAGGATCGTCCGGTCCACGTGGAACCCGTCGGTGCCGCGGGAGACCGCCGCGATCATCTCGTCCATGAGCATGCCGTCGCCGCCCTGGAACAGGTCCCACACCTTCAGTGCGGAGGGACCGCCGGAAGCGGCCGGCGACGCGCAACCGGCGAGGGAGCCCCCGGCCAGGAGCGCCGTCGCCCCCGCCGCCCCGTACCGGAACAGCCGACGGCGGCCGACGCCGGGCGACTCGTCGGGACCGCAGGCGCCAAGTGGCCTGCGGGCAAAGGGTACAGAGCTCATCACTGACCTTTCGTCGGCCGGACGACGTGCCCGGCCGAAGGCATGCGCCATCGGCACGGCAGCCGTCGGCCGCCCGCGCACATCGGGGTGATCCGCACCGGGTCCACCAGTGCGGTGCCCTGTTTTTACATCGATGTACATTGGCTGTAAAGGGTTGCGTCATCGACGGTGCTCGCAACTCGCCCCTCACCGGGCACTCCGGAGCCCGCCCGGGTCCGTCCGGAGGGCACCCATAGACTCAAGGACGCAACAAGGGCTGGGAGGTGGCCGATGGCACGGCCGAGGATCAAGGACGTCGCACGGCACGCCGGGGTGTCGGAGAAGACGGTTTCCAACGTGCTCAACGACTACGTCCACGTCTCCGAGCGGACCCGGCGGGTGGTGCAGGAGGCGATCGACCACCTCGGCTACCGCATCAATCTCGCCGGACGCCATCTGCGCAGCGGACGGACGGGCATCATCGCCCTGGTCGTGCCGGAGCTCGACGTGCCGTACTTCGCCGAACTGGCCCGGCACGTGGTCCGGGAGGCCGAGGCGCGCTCCTTGACCGTGCTGATCCACCAGTCCGGCGGGGACCGCGACCGGGAGAGAGCGGCGCTGGCCGGCTTCGGCTCGACCTTCGTGGACGGTGTCATCCTCAGCCCACTGGCCCTGGCCCCGGAAGACCTGAGCGCCCACGCCGGACCGCCGCCGACCGTGCTGCTGGGCGAGCTGCTGACCGACGGCGCCGACCACGTGGCGATCGACAACGAGCGCGCGGCCCGCGAGGCCACCGGTCACCTGCTCGCCCTGGGACGCCGGCGCATTCTCACCGTGGGCGGGCGGGACGACGGGGCGGTCGGCACCGCGCAGGCGCGTACGCGGGGTTTCCTCGCCGCGCTCGCGGAGGCCGGCATCGCCTACGACCCGTCCTGCCTGCTGCCGGTGGACGCGTTCCACATGCGTCACGGAGCCGACGCGGTGCGCGGGGTACTGGCCGCCGGGGGCCGGCCGGACGCCCTCCTGTGCCTCAACGACCAGCTGGCGCTCGGTGCGTTGCGGGCACTGCACTCCTTCGGGGCCCGGGTCCCCGAGGACGTGGCCGTCATCGGCTTCGACGACGTGGAGGGCGGCCGGTTCAGCGTTCCGTCACTGAGTACGGTCGCCCCGGACAAGGAAGCGGTGGCCCGGGTCGCGGTGGAGTTGCTGCTGCGCCGCATCGACGAGGCGACGCGTCCGGGATCCGGGCCGGACGACGCGGGCCGGCCCGGATCGGCGCACCCGCAGGACCGGGTCGTGGCGCACCGCCTCGTCCTGCGCGAGAGCACCGAGGGAGCGGCGGTACGCGACGGGGTCTGGTGACCGCCCGGCCGGTGAGCCCCAGCACGCCGATCGGGGCTCGTCAGTCGTGCGACCACTGCCGGTGGGTGCGGGGCCGCGACACAAGAGGCCCCCGTACCGTCGGGGGTGACGCTTCACGTCCCGACTCATCGACACAGGGGCCGGGGTGAGCCGCCACGAGCGGACCGGCCTGCCGCATCGCCGGGCGCCGACTGCCGGATCAGTGGCGCTACGGGACGAAGACGAGCCGTTCGCTGCTCCGGTCGTCCCAAGCCCGCGCGATGTCGGCGAGGGGCACCGGGCGAGCGTCGACGTCCAGGCCTCCCTCGATGACCGCCGCGGCCAACTCAGGGAGTTCCGCGACGATGTCGCGCGGCGACACGGAGCCGATACCGCTGCCGACGATGTGCAAGCGGGCAGCGCGCAGCGCCGAGGAAGGAATCGGCGCGGATTCTCCGGCCACCGATCCGATCTGGACCCAGGTCAGCGGGACACTCCGGTCGGCCCGGGCCTTCAGGATCGGGAGCATCGCACCTGCGGCGGGAGTACCCCACACGAAGTCGAGGACGACGTCGGCGTCGGCCGCCGCCTCGATCTCCTCGAAAGTGACCGCCTGGTCCGCGCCGAGGCCCGGCAGCGACTTGAGACGTGTGGTGTCGCGGCCCACCGCGATGACCTGGGTGGCGCCGAATCGCTTGGCGATCTGGATCGCCATCCGTCCCGCGCTGCCGGTGGCACCGAGGATGGCGACCCGCCGACCTTCGGGGAAGGAGATACGGCGGCGCAGTGCGATCCAGGAGGACATGCCCGGGTTCATCGCGGCGGCGATCCGTACGGGGTCGGCGCCGTCGGGCAGGAGCACGCTGCGACGTACGTCGATGACGGTGCGCTCGGCAAACGTACCGAAGGTGGTGTCCTCCAGGACCGCGTACCGAAGACGCCCCTGCGGATCACGCACCACGCCGTCGACACCGGGCACCAGCGGGAAGCTGCCGGTGGCGGAGTAGTGCGAGCCGTTCGCCTTCGCGCGGGTCAGGTGGTGCAGTCCCGCCGCCAGGACCTCCACCACCATCTGGTGGTCGCCCCGGGCGACGGGTTCGGGATGCTCGCCGTAGGCGGGCGAGGCTTCGTAGGCGGTGATGATCGCAGCACGCATGGAGATCCCCCATCGATTTGGTTTGCATTACCAATCGAATACAGAGTGATTGGTAATGCAAACGATGTCAAGTAGTCTTCTGCCCATGGCCATCGACGAATCCGAGGACGCCCTGCTGGACGGCCTGGTCCGCAGCGCGTTCCAGATCATGGGAGTCCTCACCCGCATCGGCGCCGAGCACGACCTGTCGCTCACCCAACTGCGCGTGCTCGGCATCCTGCGCGACCGACGCCCCCGCATGAGCGACCTCGCCGCCTTCCTGGGCCTGGACAAGTCGACGCTGTCGGGCCTCGTCGCCCGCGCCGAGAGCCGCGGACTGATGACACGTGCCCCCAACCCCGCCGACAAGCGCGCCATCGACGTCCTCATCACGGATGCCGGCCGCGAACTCGCCGAGCGGATGTTCGAGGAAGCCCGGGCCGTACTGGCTCCGGCGACCAACAGGCTCGACGACCGGCAGCGCCGGCAGCTCGCCCAACTGCTGGAGCCCGTCGTCACCCCTCCCCTGTCACCCACCTGACGCCCGGCCGGCCCTGGACACGACGGACGGCCGCTCGACCTGGGCGGTGCTGTCCACGATCGGCGCCCCCTCGACCGGGGCGCGCCCCTTCGTCATCTCGGTATGTGCCACCCGGGCGAAGTAGTCGTGGGCACCAAAGATCAGTTGCGGCAGTGGATCCTTCTTTGCGACGATCACGGCTCGGCACGAGGGAATGGCGAACCGGAAATGAAGCAAGAGCCGAAGGCGTGGTACGGCGTCAGAACCTTCTATCGGTGGTCAACCTGGGAGAACCGGCCCTACGAAGAGCGTGTCGTGCTGTTCCGGGCGCGATCCCCGGACGAGGCCATCGAACTGGCCGAGCGGGAATCGGCCGAGTACGCCGGGGCGGACGACTTCGACTTCCTCGGCATGGTGCAGGCGTACCTGATCTCCGACGGCGACGAGGAGGTGGGCGTGGGTACGGAGGTGTTCTCCAAACTGCATGCACTCGACCTACCGGCGAAGGAGTTCCTCGACCGCTACGACTCGGGACCGGCACACCAGCAGATCATCGAGTGACGCCGTTCGCGATGCCCGTGGTGGGAACGTACCCGAACCGGTTCTCCGTCCCGGCTGTCAGATCGCCGTGGGAGTGTGGAGCGATGCCACGACCCCGGCCATCGTCCGAAGTTTCGTGAAGTAGGAGGCGCAGTACTCCTCGTCGAGGTCCGCGATGCAGCCCCAGAGGGAGGCTATGCCCGTGCCGTCGAGCCCACCTTTCAGCTCCCTTCCCACGAGGCCGGCGACATCGGCGTCCAGGAGGACCAGGTCCACGCCGGCGAGGTCCACGCCGCGGAAGCCGTCGGGGAATGGCGCGCGCAGGTGCTCCTCCCACAGCCCGGTGAGCGCACCGGCGGGCTGGGCGCCGCCCGCCGGGGCGGCTGTGGCCTCTGCTGCGGGCGGTGGGGGAAGGAGAAGGGAGACGGCATGGAAGACAGCACGCACCGTGGCGACCGCTTGGGCCTGTCCGAGGGCGGCGCTTGACGCGGCGCCCCGCGCGAGCCGGTCGCGCAGCAGTCGGCCGCTGTCGAGTTCGGTGGCGAGTCCGGCCGTGACGATCCCCGCATCGGTGGCCCGCCGGATCAGGGACTGGAGCGAGTCGTCAGAGCCTGGCACCCCTCCCGGCAGACGCTCGGCGAGGACCTGCTCCAGAGCGTACAGGGAGTGCGTGACGGCGACGGTGGCGAACTCGATCCGGTAGTAGGAGTGCCGGATGAGTTCGCGGGAGGTCTCCATCGCGCTCATGACGTACATCGACGCCCCGCGCGGCAGAACCAGGTCCGCGACCAAAGCGTGCATGCCGCCGTAGTCCCCGACGATGTTGCGGCCACGTGGGTCCGGCACGGGCATGGAGGGCGGACCGGGCACCGGCGGCAGGGCGTTCACCGGGGCAGTCTCGCCGCCGGAAGGCCGTCCGTGCCATCGGATTCACTCGGAACGGGGAGGAGCGGTTACCCACCCCGTCTCCGTCGTGTCGCCACGGGCCGAGTACGCCCCGCCAGACGCGCCCACGTCCGCTCATCACTCTTTCCCCACAGTCTTGAAAGACCGCACGCTCGCGGTGGCACTGAGCAACTGGCAGGTGTGCACCCAGTCCCCCTCGCCGGGTACCGAACTGAACGGACAGCCTGTCGAGTTCACCGCGGTGAAGTTCGAGGAGAGCTGCCCGTGAGCGGATGGGACCGGGCCCTGTCGGTCGCAAGCGCTGGAACCGCGGGCCGGCCGCGCCACCTGGGGGTGCATCGCGGGACGGGCTGCCGGACCCCAGCGAGCCGGCCCGGGTCCCGTTCCGGAGCTGAGCGGGCGGATGCCCTGCCTCCGAGGTGAGTCGGCGGCAGGGCGTCCGTGCACGGAAGCGGGGAGGGCGCTCCGGCTCGTCGCGGGCTTACGGGCGGTCGGGGCGCCCGGGTCGACGGCTCAGCCGAGCGTGATGTTGTCGAGTTCGGCGTAGCCGGTGCCGCCCGCGAAGTTGGGGGACCCCTTGGCGAGGCGGATCATGTTGTACCCGGCGTTGAGGCTGACGTTGACGGTGGTGGTGCCGGTCGGGTGGCCCCAACCGGCGCTGGTCGGCGAGTAGGTGACGGTGGACCAGGCGCCGCCGTTGTAGGCGAGGCCCTGGGTGGAGTTGGCGCCGGTCGCGTTGGCGTACTTGATGGTCATGGTGTAGCTGCGGGCGGTGGGGACGTTCACGAGGAAGTCGACGAAGCTCTGGTCGCGCATGTCCGCGCTGCCGTCGATCTGGCCGACGTAACTGCCGCCGGACGCCGCGGTCGAACCGAAGCGGTTCGCGTTGACGACCGTGGCGTTCTCCGCCTCGTAGGTCTGCTGCCAGGTGGGAGTACCGCTCGTGGGCGTGATCAGGAGCTGGTACGCGTCCACCGCGTCCATCCCGGTGACGGGTACCGAGATGCTGCCGTCGGAGGCCACGGTGTAGGTCTGGGTCGAGACGGTGACCGGGGCGGCTTCCTGGGTGAAGCGGCCGGTGTTCTCCGTGCGGGAGAGGACCACCTTGACCTGGGAGCCGAGCACACCGACACCGTTGACCTTGACGGTGTTGCTCCCCGAGTCGCCGCCGAAGACCACGTTGACCTGCTTGCGGCTCGCGTCGTAGGAGGCGACGCCGTCGAGCCAGGACTGCGGGACGGTCTGGACGATGTTGCCGGACTGGTCGCCGTACCACTTGTAGGCCCAGTAGGAGGCGGTGGGCTTGTTGTCGTACAGCAGGCCGTTCATGGTGCCCGCCTCGTACCAGTAGGCGCGCTCGGCGTTGAGGATTCCGGCGCGCTCGAAGGAGGCCATGTAGTGCACGGCCACGCTGGGCTGGTCGACCTGGCTGGGCGATCCGTACTCGTTGACGGAGATCGGGACGTGCGGCAGGCCGAGGGAGTTCTCGATGGCCCGGAAGTCGTCCACGTTGGCCTGGATGTTCTGCCAGCCGGTGTTGGTGTCGAGCTGGTGCCAGACCGCGACGGCGGGCAGCGTGTTCGTGTTCTTGGCGTTCAGCATGAAGCTGTACATCCAGTTGTGGTCGTACACGGAGGCGCCGGGCCCGACGATCGGGGTCTTCGTGTCGAGGGCCCTGATGTCGTTGTAGCTCCGCGTCCACATGTCGTTGAAGGTGCCGGCGTTGCCGCCGGTGCTCACCGTCCAGTTGGCGTTGCCCTCGTTCCAGATCTCGTACCCGGCCACGTTGGTGGTGCCGGTGGCCGCGAGACGGGCCTTGACCATGGTGGCGAGCTTGGTCTCCCAGTCGGCCCAACTGACCCAGTTGTAGGGGAAGGCGCTGAAGATGTCCGGCAGCCTCAGGTACTGCTGCGCGCCCGCGCTGGTGACCTTCCCCGCGACCTTGAGGCCGTCGCAGCACGGGGTGGTGGCTCCGTTGCCGAGCTGCTGCGTGCCGGGCGGGGGCTGAGTGAGCGTGTTCAGGTGCAGCGGGTACAGCTGGTCGAGCGAGGGGGTGCTGGTCCCGGAGTCCACGCCGTACAGCCCTCCCGAGACGACGTGGGTGACCGGGCGGACGGTGGTCCCGACGTTCACCGTCAGGGTGTTGCCGGCCGCGTGCGCGGGGACGGTGGCGAGGCTGCCGGTGAACGCGACTCCCAGAGCGAGGGTGACGCGCGCCGCGGCGCGCCGCATCCGGAAGGGCCGTCGGGTGACGGCCTCGTGTCCGGCCGCGTCGGAGGAGGTGGAATGCCGCTGATGGAACATGGTTTCCCTTCCTGTGGGGGCAGCTTGGGGAAGCGCTTCCCCAATGACGTACGCGGTGCCCATCGGTGCGGTGCATGGCGACAGAGGGATGACGACGCACTGGGCCGCCATCGGAGCGTGCGGCCAACTGGGGTGTTGGGGAGCTGTGTTGCCGCGATGTTTCACCCGACGGCCGGGGGTGTCAATACGTCGGGCAGGACTGCCAGGTCAGCGGCTCGGAAAAATGGATAAGCGCTTCCTCAATGTTGCGCAAAGTCCGCGGGGACGGCGTCGCGCGTTGCTCAGCCGGAGGTCGACCCGCGCACCACGAGCGTGCAGGGGTGCAGGCGCACCCCTCCGCCTACCGGCCGGGCGTCGATCATGCCGAAGAGGTCGCGGACGGCCGCCGCCCCCAGGGTGCGCAGGTTCATGTCGACGCTGGTCAGAGGCGGGTCGCACTCCTCCGCGAACAGGGACCAGTTGTCGAAGCCCGTGACGGCGACGTCGTCCGGTATGCGGCGCCCGGACGCGCGCAGCACCTCCGTGACGCCGACGGCGATCTGGTCGGAGCCGCAGACTACGGCGTCCACGTCCGGCGCCACGTCCAGCAGTCGCTGGGCGCTACTTCGACGTGGAGTACGACCACGAACCTCTCGGCCACGGCGTGGGGGCCATGCTCTGGCTCACCGTGGCG
>NZ_JBSFVR010000243.1:0-9268 GCF_053592415.1 Streptomyces sp. NPDC002690
CCGATAGTACACTGCTTCAACTTGCGATTGCCGATTTTCTTCGCCTGGCGTTTGGGGGGGCCCGCGGGGGCCTCCGGCTCGGCGGGCCGCCGGTTTCCACCGGCCCGACGGTTGCGCTGGCCCGGCACCCTGTCGCCCCGGGGCGGGGTGTCTTCTCCGTCGGACTCCGGGGAAGGTGCCCGGCGACGACCGCCCTGGCGGGGTTCTCCGGCGGCCGATTCGCTTCTCCCGCGCGGAACTCGCGGGCTGTCGCCCACCGCCGGAGAATGCTCTTCGGAGTTGTTCAGTCGCAGTTCGTAATTACCAGTCTGCGGGTTCAGTACCCACTGGTCCGCGGGGTCGATATCGTCCGCCCGTCCACGGCTTTGCGCATCCACGGTCGCCTGAGTCCTCCGTCGGTGCCACGCGAGGCGCCTCCCCCGAAAAGGCGCTTCAAATCTGCGTTCCAGAAGTGCGCGGCCGGAAGGCTGGACGCACTGGATCGCGTCACACTATCCGCCCGTTCCGGGCCCCACGGACGGGCGTGACACATTCCACGCTCCCTACAACCGGGCATTCCACTCATTCCGCGTCGATTGTTCCGTTCCGCTTGAGAATTGCTTTACTTCTTACACAGGTCATCCGCAGCATTCGTGCCCGAGTAAGTGGGGTTCGGAGTCGCCCTGGTCGCGCCGGCGGTCTTGCCGGCCTCTTTCTCCGGGGTGGCGCCGCTGCCCGAATTCTTGGCCGGTACGACCGTCACCGGAGTGTCTTCGCGTAGGTGCCCGAAGAGCTTGTCGGCGTCCGGTTGCACCAATTCGTCACGATTCGCGTTCTGGCTGTAGGGCCGGCGCGGGACGGTCAGGAACTGCACCTTGTCCGTGGGCACGTTCCGCATTCCGCGGACCAGCCCGTAGAGGTCCCGCAGCGAGTCCAGGCCGGCGTCCGTCGTCAGCGACTTCGTGGCCGCGTCGAGCACGGGGTAGAGCCGGGCAGGATTGAGCAGGACGCCGTTGCTCCGCACCTTGTTCACCAGGGCGGCGAGGAACTGCTGCTGCCTGTTCATCCGCTCGGTGTCGCTGCCGTCGCCGAGCGACTTGCGCGCGCGTACGTATCCGAGCGCCTGCTCGCCGTCGAGCGTGTGCTGCCCGGCGGCGAGCTTCAGGTGCGCCGCGGGGTCGTCGATGGGGTCGTCGACGCAGATCCGCACCCCGTCCACCGCGTCGACCATGTCCTTGAACCCGCTGAAGTCCACCACCACGTGGTGATCGACGCGGATCTTCGTCATCCGCTCCACGGTCCGGACCGTGCAGGCCGTGCCGCCGATCTCGAACGCCCAGTTGAACTGGGCGGTCATCGCGCCGGTCGCCCTGCCGCCGGAGCCGTGGCAGCTGGGGATCTCCACCATCAGGTCCCGGGGCACCGACACGGCGGTGGCGCTCTTCCGGTCCGCGGCGAGGTGCAGCAGGATCACCGTGTCCGAACGCTGCCGGCCGCCGTCGTCCCGGCCGTACTTCCGGTTGTCCCCGGCCCGGCTGTCGGAGCCGATGAGCAGGATGTTCTGGGCGTCCGTCACGAGGGCGGTGGGACGTTCCCGCTCGTACGCCCGCAACTCGGCCTCGGCGGCGGTGTCCGTCCGGATGTTGCCGTTCAGCTTCCGGTACAGCCACCAGCCCGCGCCCGCCGCGACCAGGACCACGAGCGCCGCGCCCAGCGCGGTCCAGCGCACCCAGTGGCGCTTGCGGCCGTCCGGCCGCCCTGCCCTGGGACGTCGTGCCCAGGTCCCCGGCGCGCGGGCGTCGTCCGGCCCCCCGTTCTCGTCCCGCCCGCCCTCGTCCTGGCGGCCGGGATCGGGGTCGGGGTCGGCCGGCGTGCCAGCGCTGTCGGTCACGGCTGCGTCCATCCTCGGGTGGTCGGTACCGCCGATGATGTACCCGAGCCGCCGCCCAGCCCCGGGGGCCGGGCCCGCGAGGGGCCGGACGAGTGACCCTCGCAGCGCTTTTCATACCGCGCCCGCGCCCGGCCGGTGACGATCCGGCGGACCGGCCGCCGGTCAGGCCGCTTGGTGGGTGACCCGCTCGCTCTCCACCCGCTTCGCCAGCCCGCCCTCGTCCAGCTGCCCGAGGTGGCGGCAGAGTACCACCGAACCGCCCGACGCCAGCGGCGCCCAGAGCCCGGCGGAGAGCCCCTCCCAGTCGTCGTACGAGCGCCCCGACAGCAGCCGCGAACCGGGCGCGAGCCCCAGTCCGGCGGCGTCCTCACGGGCGCGGGCGACGAGCTGCGCACCCGTCAGCTCCGTCCCGTCCACGACGAGCGCGGGGGCGTCCGGGTCCACCGGCTGGAAGGGGGCGAACCGGTCGCCCTGGCCCGGCACCTCGACCGCGTAATCGGCGAAGCCCTCGGGGGCGACCGGGAAACGGCCGCCCAGCGGACGCAGCGCCAGTGCGACGCGCTCGCCCCGGCAGGCACGGGCGCGTTCCAGCGTGTCCGGGCCGGTCACCACGAGGTCGGCCGCCGCCGGGTCGCCGCCCGTCTCGACGACCACGCCGACCGAGGAGCAGGCGAGCAGCCAGACGGCCGTCTGCCAGTGCGCGGGGAGCAGCAGGGCGAGCCGGTCACCGGGTTCGGCGGCCAGGTCGCCCTGGAGGAGATTGGCGGTCTTGGCCACCCAATTGGCGAAGGTGGCGACCGAAAGTTCGACGCGCTCGCCGGTGGCGTCGTCGTAGAAAGTGACCAGGGGGCGGGCCGGGTCCGTGAGGAGCGCGGATCGCAGCAGGTCGGCGGGGGTGCGGTCGCTGGCGTTCATCCGCGCAAGGGTACGCGGCACCGGCCCTGGCCGGTCGGTGAACGGGCACACCGGGCCACCGTTCGGCAGACGGGGCGTCAGGGCATGGGGGCGCCTGTCGAGTGGCCGGGCGTATCAGCCTATTTGAGGATCAATGACATGCGTACTCTCCACGCCGCAACGATCGGCGTCACCTGTGCGGCCGCACTCACCCTCTCGCTCGCCGCGTCCACACCCGCGCTGCCCGTGGCACCGGCGTCGGCGGCCCCGACCGCCGACCCGCCCGGCTCGACGCAGTCCCTGCCGCTCGTGCCGCTGACCGGGAACCGGGCCGCGGGGGAGACGGCCGCCACCGCGGCGCAGGGCCTCACCCCCAGGGAGGTCCAGCCCTTCTCCCTCCTCGGCGTCGTCTGGGACGACGCGGCGACCGAGCTGCCCGGCACGGTCGAGGTCCGGACCCGCGCGACCGCCACCGCCCGCTGGTCCGGCTGGCAGGCCGTCGAGACGCACAACGACGAGCACGCGGCGGAACCCGGCACCCCCGAGGGTGACGCGGCCTCCGTGCGCGGCGCGACGGCCCCGCTCTGGGTCGGCGCGTCCGACGCGGTCGAGGTACGGGTCCGGCCCACGGTCACCGACCTGTTCGGCCGTGCCGCCGAGCCCGCGGCCCTCCCGAAGGGGCTGCGCCTCGAACTCGTCGACCCCGGCGCGGACCCCGCGCCCGCCACCACGAGCACGGTTGTGGGCGTGCAGACGCCGGCCGGCACGACGGCGACCGGCGAGGCCGGCGAGACGGGTACGGGCGCGGCCGTCCCGCCCGACACGGACACCGCCGACGTCGCCGTGCTGCCCGCGCTCAGCCGCGCCCAGACGATCGCCGACGCGCAGGCGCGTGGACTGGGGCTGCCGGCCGAACCCGAGACCGACCAGGGCGCGGACGCGCCCCGGGCCGGGTCGGCGGTCGCCGCGGCGAAGCCGTACATCGGCCCCCGCCCCGGCATCATCACCCGCAAGGGGTGGGGCGCGGACGAGAAGCTGCGTGAGAGTCAGTTCGCGTACACCACGACGGTGAAGGCGGCCTTCGTCCACCACAGCGCCACCGGGAACAACTACACCTGCTCCCAGTCGGCCTCCATCCTGCGCGGTATCTACCGCTACCACGTCAAGAGCAACGGCTGGCGGGACATCGGCTACAACTTCGCCGTCGACAAGTGCGGAAACATCTACGAGGGCCGGGCCGGCGGTGTCACCAGGGCGGTCCTCGGCGCGCACACGCTCGGCTTCAACAGCAAGACCATGGGCATCGCGGTGCTCGGCAGCTACGCCAGCACCAATCCGCCCGCCGCGGCGGTGAACGCCGTCGCCAAGCTCACCGCGTGGAAGCTCGGGCTCTTCGGGATCAACCCCAAGGGAACCGTCACCCTCGTCTCCGGCGGCGGCAACCGGTACAAGAAGGGCAGTTCGGTCAAAATGAACGCCATTTCCGGGCACCGCGACGGGTTCGCAACCGAATGCCCCGGCGCACGTCTCTACAAGAAGCTCGGCACGACCCGGACCACCTCGGCCCGCCTCCAGGGGCGCTGACCGGGGGCGGGCCCGCGGGTCTGCATACACTGGCCAGCCGAACGAGGCCCGGCCCCCGGCAGGAAGCAGAGAACAGACGCCGTGACAGAGGCAAGAGAAGCGATCCTCCTGGTCGGTGGGAAGGGCACCCGGCTCCGGCCCCTCACGGTCCGCACCCCGAAGCCGATGGTGCCGGCGGCGGGTGTCCCCTTCCTCACCCACCAGCTGGCCCGCGCGCGGGCGGCCGGGGTCGAGCACATCGTGCTGGCGACCTCCTACCTGGCCGAGGTGTTCGAGCCGCACTTCGGTGACGGCTCGGACCTCGGCCTGCACATCGAGTACGTCACCGAGCGCGAACCGCTGGGCACCGGCGGTGCGATACGCAACGTGGCCCACAAGCTCACCTCGGGTCCCGACGAGCCGGTGCTCATCTTCAACGGCGACATCCTCACCGGCCTGGACATCCGGGCCCTGGTGACCACGCACACCGAGTCCGGCGCGGACGTCTCGCTGCACCTCACCCGGGTCCAGGACCCGCGTGCGTTCGGCCTCGTCCCCACCGACGCCTCGGGCAGGGTCACCGCCTTTCTGGAGAAGCCGCAGACGCCCGAGGAGATCGTCACCGACCAGATCAACGCGGGGGCGTACATCTTCCGCCGCTCGGTCATCGACACGATCCCCGCCGACCGGCCGGTCTCCGTCGAACGCGAGACCTTCCCCGGACTGCTCGCCTCGGGCGCCCACCTCCAGGGCATGGTCGACTCCACGTACTGGCTCGACCTCGGCACCCCGCAGGCATTCGTCCGCGGCTCCGCCGACCTCGTCCTCGGCCGCGCGCCCTCCCCGGCCGTCCCCGGCCGCTGCGGCGAACGCCTGGTGCTGCCGGGCGCGCGGGTGGCCCCGGACGCCAAGCTCAGCGGCGGCACGGTCGTCGGCGAGCGCGCGGTGATCGGCGAGGGCGCCCGGATCACCGGCTCCGCGGTGCTCGCCGACGCGGTGATCGAACCCGGCGCGGTCGTCACCGACTCCCTCGTCGGAGCCGGCGCGCGGATCGGCAGCCGTACGGTGCTGACCGGCGCGGTCATCGGCGACGGCGCCCGGGTCGGCGCGGACAACGAGCTCCGCGACGGCGTCCGCGTCTGGTGCGACGCCGTCCTGCCGGACGGGGCGGTCCGCTTCTCCTCGGACCAGTGACGCGCGCGGACCGCATCGGTGAAGCACGCCGGCCGCATCGGCGAGGCACGCGGACCCGGCGAGGCACGCGGACCGGTGAGGTACGCGGGCCGGTGAGGTACGCGGACCGGTGAGGCAAGCGGGCCGGTGAGGTACGTCTCGGGGCCCGGCAGTCCCGGCCCCCGGGCACCCCGGAGCCGTACCCTCGGAAGGGCCCCCGCACCCGCCGAACCACCCGAGGACGCCGACCCGTGGCAGGACGCTTCGCCCCCCGCACCGCGCGCACCGGCCTGCCCCGGCAGGCGCCGGCCCTCGCGCGCGGGGGAGCGGTCACCGGCGGACCCGCCCCGGCCGAGGCCCCGCTGACGCGGGAGTGGACCCCGCCGGGCCCGCTCGACCTCCGTCTGGTCCTCGGACCGCTGCGGCGCGGGGTGGGCGACCCCACCTTCCGTACGACCGACGACGGCAGCTTCTGGCGGGCCACCCGCACCCCGGCGGGCCCCGGCACCCTCCGCGTCCGCGCGGTGCCCGGCGGCCGGGTCGCGGCGACCGCCTGGGGGCCCGGCGCCGACTGGCTGCTGGACCAGCTGCCCGAACTGCTCGGGGCCGGCGACGACCCGGACGCCTTCGAACCCCGCCACCGGCTGCTCGCCCTCGCCCGGCACCACCGCCCCGGGCTGCGCCTGCTGCGTACCGGACTGGTGATGGAGTCCCTGATCCCGTCGATCCTCGAACAGAAGGTCACCACCACCGAGGCCTACCGCGCCTGGCGGCTCCTGGTGCGCCGGCACGGCACCCCGGCCCCCGGACCCACCACCGGGCTCGGGCTGTACGTCATGCCCGAGCCGCGCGCCTGGGCGCTGGTGCCGTCCTGGGAGTGGCACCGGGCCGGCGTCGACGCCAAGCGTTCGGACACCGTCATGCGCGCGGTACGGGTGGCCCGGCGCCTGGAGGAGGCGGCCGGCATGGGGCTGCCCGAGGCGAAGGCCCGGCTGGAGCTGATCCCCGGCATCGGCCCGTGGACCTCCGCCGAGACGCTCCAGCGCTCCAACGGCGCCCCGGACGCGGTCACCACCGGCGACTACCACCTGCCGGGGATCGTCGGCCACGCCCTCGCCGACGACCGGGACGCCGACGACACCCGGATGCTGGAACTGCTCGCCCCCTACGCCGGCCAGCGCCACCGCGCGACCCGGCTGATCCTGCTCGCGGGCGTGAGCCGACCGCGCCGCGGCCCCCGCATGACCCCGGGCGACATCGCGCCGCTCTGAAAGCCGGGCACCCGCTGGACGCTCAGCGGACCGTGAGGAAGTCCTCCGCGTCCCGGGCGGCCCGCTCGCGCGGTGCCGTCGCCGGGCGGCCGATGGCCACCGCACCCAGCGGGTCCCAGGATTCGGGCAGGTCCAGCACCTCGCGCACCACGGACCGGCAGAACATCGTCGAGGACACCCACGCCGAACCGAGCTGCTCGCCCGCCAGCGCCACCAGGAAGTTCTGCACCCCGGCCCCGGCCGCGACCACGAACATCTCGCGCTCCGCGGTGTCCCGGCGCTCGTCCCCGTAGGTGTGCGAACCGTCCATCACCAGGCACGGGACCGCCAGGTACGGCGCCGAGCGCAGCACATCGCCCCGGCGCACCCGCTTCCGGACCGACTCCTCGCTCTTCCCGTCGCGCCGCAGATCCGCGATCCAGGCGTCCCGCATCGCGTCGAGCAGCCGGGTCCGGGACTCCTCGGACTCCAGCAGCACGAACCGCCAGGGCGTCGTGTGGTGCGGCGCCGGAGCGGTCACCGCCGCGGCCACCGCCCGCCGGACCGCGCCCGGGTCCACCGGGTCGTCGGTGAACTCCCGCACGGTGCGGCGCAGCGTCACCGCCTCCCGGACCGCCTCGGACGTGCCGAGCCGGAACATGTCGTCGGCGGCGACCCGCACCAGCGCCCGCGCACCGGCGGGCTCCTCCGGGGCTCCGTCCGGGGCGACCACGTGGCCGAGCCCGCGCACCACCGCGACCGGCAGCCCGGCCGCCTTGCCCTTCACCAGGTCGCCCGCGGCGGCCAGCTCGTCGGCGGTGGCGACCACCGTCGCGCTCAGCGGATTGCCGTACGCGTCCGTACCGCCCCGCAGATCGTCCAGGACCCGCACCCCGGCCGCGCCGATCGCCACGTCCGTCAGCCCCGCCCGCCACGGCCGCCCGAAGGTGTCCGTGACGACGACGCCGACCTCCACGCCCAGCGTGTCCCGCAGCCCGTCCCGGATCGCCCGGGCCGAACGGTCCGGGTCCTCGGGCAGCAACAGCACGGTCCCGGCGGGGGTGTTCGAGGCGTCCACCCCGGCGGCGGCCATCACCAGGCCCTGCCGGTTCTCGACGATGCGCAGGGTGCCGCGCCGCGCCACCACGCGCACGGTCTCCGCGTCGATCGCCGCCTCGCGGTCGGTCGCCTCCATGATCCGGCCCTCGGCCTTGGAGACGATCTTCGAGGTGACGAGCAGTACGTCGCCGTCGGCCAGCCCCGGCTCGGCGGCGGCGATCAGCTTGGCGAGGTCGTCCCCCGCCCGCACCTCGGGCAGCCCGGGCAACGCCCACACCCGGTACGCGGGCACGGGGGCGTCCGCGGTCGCGTCCGCCGCGCTCACGCCCGTACCTCCTCGGCCAGCGCCAGCGCCTGACGGGCCATCTCGGCCGTCGCGTCGACGTCCGTCATCATCAGCGGCACCGCGCGGCAGCGGATGCCCGCCGACTCGACCGCGTCCACCGCACCGGCGTCCACGGTGTCCACCAGCCACCCGTCCAGCAGTCCCGAGCCGTAGTGCTCGGCCACCGCGGCGGCGGTCGACTCCACGCCCACCGCGGCCAGTACCTTGTCGGCCATCCCGCGTACGGGGGCGTCACCCACGATGGGGGAGAGGCCGACGACCGGCACCCCGGCCTCGGCGATGGCCTCCCGGATGCCGGGGACCGCCAGGATCGTGCCGATGGACACCACCGGGTTCGACGGCGGGAAGACGATGACGTCCGCCGCCGCGATGGCCTCCAGCACCCCCGGGGCGGGCTTCGACTGCTCCGCGCCGACCGGCACGATCGCCCGCGCCGGAACGGACGCCCGCAGCCGCACCCAGTACTCCTGGAAGTGGATGGCCTTGGTCTCGCCGTCGATCTCCACGGCCACGTGCGTCTCGACCCGGTCGTCGGACATCGGCAGCAGCCGGACCCCCGGCTGCCAGCGGTCGCACAGGGCCTCGGTGACCGCGCTGAGCGGGAAGCCCGCGCCCAGCATCTGGGTACGGACCACATGGGTCGCGAAGTCGCGGTCGCCCAGCCCGAACCAGTCCGGCCCCACGCCGTAGGCCGCGAGCTCCTCCTTGAGGTGGAAGCTCTCGTCGGTGCGCCCCCAGCCCTGTTCCTCGTTGATGCCCCCGCCGAGGGTGTACATCACGGTGTCGAGGTCGGGACAGACCTTCAGCCCGAACAGATGGATGTCGTCGCCGGTGTTGCCGATGACGGTGATCTCCGCGTCGGGCGCGGCCTGTTTGAGGCCACGCAGGAAACGAGCACCACCGATACCGCCGGCCAGAACCACAATGCGCATACCACCAGTCTGTCAGGCGGAGCCTGACCCTTCGTGGGGTGGTGGTGGGTGACGGGTGGGACTGTCGGGCGGAGCCTGATCCTTGGTGGGGTGGTGGTGGGTGACGGGTGGGACTGTCGGGCGGAGCCTGATCCTTGGTGGGGTGGTGGTGGGTGACGGGTGGGACTGTCGGGCGGAGCCT
>NZ_JBSFVR010000243.1:9365-11372 GCF_053592415.1 Streptomyces sp. NPDC002690
CCTGGGCGTTGGTGGGGTGGTTCCCCGGGTCCGGTACTCAGGCCGGTACGGCGTCGAAGGCGGCCGGGGCGCACCGTGCGGTGTGCATCGGCATCTCGGTGAGGCCGGGGAAGTACACGTGCAGGCTGACGGCGGGCGTGAGGGAGTCGTTGACCACCTCGTGGACGTATCCCGGGGCGAAGACGTGCTGGCCGTCGGAGCCGACGCGCCGGGTGCCGCGCTCGGTGTGCTCGGTCAACTCCCCCTCCAGCACGGTGACCACGCCGGACGACTGGCCGTGGTCGTGGAGCCCGCTGCCCTGTCCGGGGACCCAGCTGAGCAGCCAGACCTCGTAACCGGGGCCGGTGCGCAGCCGGTGGTACCAGCGGGTGGTGGCGTCGTACCTGACGAGCGGGGCCCACTGGCTGCGGTCGGCTGCGATGGAGCGGGCCAGCCCGGCGAACTCGGCCACGGTGGTGGGGTGTTGCTTCGGCGGCAGGAGCAGGTGCTGGACCTCCAGGAGGTCGCCGGCGATCTGCAGGTCGCTGTCGTTGTTCATGGATGCGGTGGTCCTCGGCATCGGTGGTGCGCGTGGGGGTGCGGCTCGGTGGTGGTGCTCGGGAGGGCCCGCGTGGACGCGCCGGTACGGCGGTTTCCCGCGCGGGGTACCCGGGGGCGGGTGCTGGAGGCCCGTGGCGCCCGGCCTGCCGGCCGTGCCCGTGAGGGCGCGGAAGGGGTAGCGGAACCCGGAATCAGAGCGGGAGCGCTGATCGGAGCCGGAGCCGGGAGGGCGTCAACAGCAGCGACAGCTGGAACAGCAACAGCGGGCCTGGACAGCGGTGCGGAACCCACGGACGTGGGAGGCGTACATCGCGACGGTCGCTGGCATGGTGCCAAGGAGACCGGCTCGTTACCCGCGCTGTCAACTCGGCGTCCCATTTGGCGGCAATGTTTCACCCCTTCCGGTCGCCGACGCTGAAGAAAGGTTTGTGCACTGACAGGGCAGGACAGGTGGCGCATCATCCGGGCGCTCAAACCTTGCTGACAGTCTGTGACTCGTCTGTGATCTTGGTCGCTTCGGTGATCGAATCGAACCGTCCCGCAAGCCCCGTTCGTCTCACTTGTCGGGGGAGCGGGGTGGTTGAGTACTAGGCATATGTCAGGTTTTTGGTGGTTTGATAACTTTCCGCGTATGTTTGGTTCCGCAGAGTGAATACCAGGGCCAGTAGCAGAAGCTCGCTTGACCGGCTCAGAGCTACACGCTTGTAATTTCACTCGTGTTGTTCAGCCGCACGGAGAGTGACGGCCACGTCACGGGGACGTAAGAGACAGACGAGGGGCGCACATGACCGAGCTGTTCCAGCAACTGCTGGTCGAGGACGCGGACGAGGAACTCGGCTGGCAGGAGCGCGCGCTGTGCGCCCAGACCGATCCCGAGTCCTTCTTCCCGGAAAAGGGCGGATCGACCCGAGAGGCCAAGAAGGTCTGTCTCGCCTGCGAAGTCCGTTCCGAATGCCTGGAGTACGCACTGTCGAACGACGAGCGGTTCGGCATCTGGGGCGGGCTCTCCGAGCGGGAGCGGCGGCGCCTGAAGAAGGCCGCGATCTGACCGGTACGGCTCCGAGGGCCCAGGCCCTTCGATCCGGCGGGCGGACCTGACGATCGGTCAACCCGACAAGCCGGCCGCGCGGCACCGCGGCCTCACGAGATCTTCACCGTGAGACCTCCACCGCACCGGGCGCGACACCCGGCCGTCGCCTCCGTACGACCGTCGCGCCCCCCGTACGGCCGTCGCGACCCCGCGGCCCCGCCTCCGTACGGCGCGACCCCGCGGCCCCGCGCACGTGCGGCCCCGCGGGAACTCCCGAACCAGCCCGATGGCCCGTGGCCCCGACCCTTTCCCCAGGGTCCGGACCACGGGCCATCGGCGTGGGCACCCGCACCGCGCCCGCCGTCCGCGCCAGCACCCGCCGTCCGCACCCGCACCGCGCCCGCCGTCCGCGCCAGCACCCGCCGTCCGCACCCGCA
>NZ_JBSFVR010000244.1:0-11370 GCF_053592415.1 Streptomyces sp. NPDC002690
ACCGCCTCGACACCGCCGGCGTCGAAGCCGACGAACTCACCGTCCACACCCCCGACCTCGACGACGTCTTCTTCGCCCTCACCGACGGCACCCGCGTCCCCCACCAGGCCGACCACCAGCCCGACCAGCAGGCTCAGCCGCTCCCGTCCAAGGAGGACCTCCGATGAGCACCCTCTCCCTCGCCGTGCGCGACTCGTCCACGATGCTGCGCCGCAACCTGCTGCACGCCCGGCGCTACCCCTCGCTCACCCTGAACCTGCTGCTCACGCCGATCATGCTGTTGCTGCTCTTCGTCTACATCTTCGGCGACACCATGAGTGCGGGCATCGGAGGCGGGGACCGCTCCGACTACATCGCCTACATCGTCCCCGGCCTGCTGTTGATGACCATCGGGAGCACGGTGGTCGGCAGCGCGGTCTCCGTCTCGATGGACATGACCGAGGGCATCATCGCCCGCTTCCGCACCATGGCGATCCACCGGGGATCGGTCCTCATCGGGCACGTCGTCGGCAGCGTGTTGCAGTCGGTCGCCAGCGTGGTGCTCGTCGGGGCGGTCGGGGTGGCCATCGGCTTCCGATCGACCGACGCCACCGTCCTGGAGTGGCTGGCGGCCTTCGGGCTGCTGGTGCTCTTCGCCCTGGCGCTCACCTGGATCGCGGTCGGGATGGGTCTCGTCAGCCCGACCGTGGAGGCGGCCAGCAACAACGCGATGCCCCTGATCCTGCTGCCGCTCCTCTCCAGCGCCTTCGTTCCCGTCGACACGATGCCCGGCTGGTTCCAGCCGATCGCCGAGTACCAGCCGTTCACCCCGGCCATCGAGACCCTGCGCGGGCTCCTGCTCGGCACCGAGATCGGCAACAACGGTTTCATCGCCGTCGCCTGGTGCCTGGGCCTCTCGGTACTCGGCTACGTCTGGTCGACCTCGACCTTCAACGCCGACCCGAAGTAAGCCGTCATGGCCACCAGGGCCGCACCCCCGCACCTCAACGGTCCCGCACCCCGCACCCGTACCGCCCGAGGGCGGCGTGACCCGGCTACGA
Organism: Streptomyces sp. NPDC002690; assembly: GCF_053592415.1. Lineage (NCBI taxonomy): Bacteria > Bacillati > Actinomycetota > Actinomycetes > Kitasatosporales > Streptomycetaceae > Streptomyces > Streptomyces sp. NPDC002690. The sequence continues at coordinate 1,041 of NZ_JBSFVR010000244.1, forward strand.
GCCGGATCGCGCCGCCCCTCGGCGTTTCCCGGCCTCGTCCGCGACGCGGCGGGCGCCCGCGTGACGCGCGTCTCCGGCCCCTGTCCGTACCGGCTCTGGCGCGCAAAAACTAACAGCGCTAGTTTGGGGTTCCGGCGGCCACGCACGGACGACCACGAGCCGGACGGCCGAAGCTGGACGACCGCAAGCCGGCCGAACACCGCAAGCCCGGGAGGAACAGCCCATGAAGGCCCATGACGGGATGTACATCGGCGGCGCATGGCGGCCCGCCGAGGGCCGCGACACCATCGCGGTCGTGAACCCGGCGGACGAACAGGTCATCGCCCAGGTGCCCGCCGGCACGGCCGCCGACGTGGACGCCGCCGTACGTGCCGCGCGCGCCGCGTTCCCCGGCTGGGCCGCCACCCCTCCCGCCGGGCGCGCCGCCCGGCTCGCCGCCCTGCGGGACGTCCTCGCCGCCCGTGCGGAGGAGATCGCCGCGACGATCACCGCCGAACTCGGCTCCCCGCTCCGGCTCTCGCAGACCGTGCACGCGGGTGTGCCGGTGCTCGTCGCCGGTTCGTACGCCGAACTCGCCGCCACGTACGCCTTCGAGGAGAAGCTCGGGAACTCCACCGTGCTGCACGAGCCGGTCGGGGTCGTCGGGGCCATCACCCCCTGGAACTACCCGCTCCACCAGATCGTCGCCAAGGTGGCCCCCGCCCTGGCCGCCGGCTGCACGGTCGTCCTCAAGCCCGCCGAGGACACTCCGCTGACCGCGCAGATCTTCGCCGAAGCCACCGAGGAGGCGGGGATTCCGGCCGGCGTCTTCAACCTGGTCACCGGTCTCGGCCCGGTCGCCGGGCAGGCGCTCGCCGAGCACCCCGGGGTGGACCTCGTCTCGTTCACCGGCTCCACGGCCGTCGGCAGGTCGATCGGCGCCACCGCGAGCGGCGCCGTCAAGCGCGTCGCGCTGGAGCTGGGCGGCAAGTCCGCCAACGTGATCCTGCCGGGTGCCGACCTTGCCAAGGCCGTCAACGTCGGCGTCGCCAACGTGATGTCCAACTCCGGCCAGACGTGCAGTGCGTGGACCCGGATGCTGGTGGACGCCAAGCGGTACGAGGAAGCCGTGGCCCTCGCGGCTGTGGCCGTCGCCAAGTACGTGCCCGGGGAGCGGATCGGTCCTGTCGTCAACGCCAAGCAGCTTGCAAGGGTGCGGAGTTACATCAAGAAGGGCATCGCGGAAGGTGCCCGGCTCGTCGCCGGAGGCCCCGACTCCCCGCAGGAGGTGGGCTATTACGTCAGGCCCACCGTCTTCGCCGACGTCACCCCGGACATGACCATCGCCCAGGAGGAGATCTTCGGCCCGGTCCTCTCCATCCTCCGGTACGAGGACGAGGAGGACGCGCTCCGTATCGCCAACGGCACCGTCTACGGCCTGGCCGGCGCGGTCTGGGCGGCCGACGACGAGCGGGCCGTCGCCTTCGCCCGCCGCATGGAGACCGGGCAGGTCGACATCAACGGCGGCCGGTTCAACCCGCTGGCCCCCTTCGGCGGCTACAAACAGTCCGGCGTCGGCCGCGAGCTCGGCCCGCACGGTCTCGCCGAATACCTCCAGACGAAGTCTTTCCAGTTCTGAACTCCGTCCGCTTGCCGCCCGGTTCGCCACCGGGCGCTGCTCGGCCGGGGTGTCCGGCCCACCCAGTCCGCCGCCGGTCCCGCCGGGCCCGGCCCACCAACCGAGGAGCCGTCCGTGGTTCGCGCCGCCGTACTGCCCGCCGTCCAAGCGCCGCTGGAGATCACCGACATCGAGCTGCCGGACACCGGTCCGGGCCAGGTGAGGGTGAGCCTGGCCGCCGCGGGGGTCTGCCACTCCGACCTGTCGCTGAGCAACGGCACCATGCGCCTGCCGGTGCCCTGCGTACTCGGCCACGAGGGCGCGGGCATCGTCCTGGAGGTCGGCGAGGGCGTCGATCACGTCGTCCCGGGCGACGGAGTCGTACTCAACTGGGCACCTTCCTGCGGCACATGTCACCCCTGCCGGATCGGCGAGGTCTGGCTCTGCGCCGACGCGCTGAAAGGCGCCGCGAACATCCACGCCCGCCTCGCCGACGGCACCACGCTCCACCCCGGCCTGAACGTCGGCGCGTTCGCCCAGGAGACCCTCGTCGCCGCGAACTGCGTACTGCCCGCCCCGGCGGGCATCCCGCTCACCGACGCGGCCCTCCTCGGCTGCGCGGTGCTCACCGGCTACGGTGCGGTCCACCACAGCGCCCGGGTGCGCGCCGGGGAGACCGTGGCCGTGTTCGGGATCGGCGGGGTCGGCCTCGCCGTGCTCCAGTCCGCGCGCATCGCCGGGGCCTCCCGGATCATCGCGGTGGACGTCACACCGGAGAAGGAGGAGCTGGCCCGCCTGGCCGGCGCCACCGACTACGTCGTCGCCTCCGCCACCACCCCGCGCGAGATCCGCAAACTCACCGACGGGGTGGGCGCGGACGTGGCCGTGGAGTGCGTGGGCCTCGCCCGGACCATCCGTACCGCCTGGGAGTCCACCCGCAGGGGCGGCCGTACCACCGTCGTCGGTATCGGCGGCAAGGACCAGGACGTCACCTTCAACGCCCTGGAGATCTTCCACTGGGGCCGGTCCCTGACCGGCTGCGTGTACGGCAACAGTGACCCGGAACGCGACCTGCCGGTGCTCGCCGAGCACATCCGCGCGGGCCGCTTCGACGTCTCGTCGATGGTCACCGAGCGGATCTCGCTCGACGGCATCCCCGCCGCCTTCGAGAACATGGTCGCCGGAAAGGGCGGCCGGGCCCTGGTCACTTTCTGAGGCCGAGTTCCTCGGCCGCCCGTACCCCTGGGCACGGGCGGCCGGCGGCGGGTCACGCGCGGTTCTCGCGGCCCGGTCAGCGCACCGGGGCGTCGGCCCGTTCGACCTTCTGGGTGCCGTTGAGCGTGCGGTACGAACGGACCCAGGAGGCCGTGGCGTCCTGGCGGGTCTTGTCGGAGACCGCGTAGTAGTCCATCTGCGAGCGCTCGGCCGTCACGTCGAGGACTCCGTAGCCGTGCCCGTCCATGTCCACCCACTTCACGTGGCGGTTGGCGGCCTTCACCGCCAGGGCGGCGACCTCGGAGACCGTGTGCGCGGGGACCGCCAGGATGTCGTCCAGGTTGTCCGAGGTCACCGAGGTCACCACGAACTCGGTGGCGGCGGAGGCCGACAGAGGGTAGGTCGCCGCCTTCACGGGCACGTCGTTGGCCCACGCCATGTGGATGTCACCGGTCAGGAAGACGGTGTTGGTCACCGACCTGTCCCGCAGGTGGCCGATCAGCTCCTTGCGGTCGTCGGTGTAGCCGTCCCACTGGTCGACGTTGACGGCGAGGCCCCCGCCGGGCAGGCCCAGCAACTTCGCGAGCGGCGCGAGCACGTCGGCGGGGACCGACCCGAAGGCGACCGGGGAGATCATCACCGACGTCCCGACCAGCTTCCAGGTGGCCGCCGACCCGGCGAGACCGGCCTTCAGCCAGTCCAGCTGGGCCCGGCCGGTGATCGTGCGCTCCGGGTCGTCCACCGACCCGCTGCCCACGGACGCCTGCGCGGAGCGGAAGCTGCGCAGGTCGAGCAGGTGCAGTTCGGCGAGGTTGCCGAAGGAGAGCCGGCGGTAGACGGTGCCCTCGGTGGAGGCGCGGACCGGCATCCACTCGAAGTACGCCTGCTTGGCCGCCGCGACCCGATCGGCCCACGCCCCCTCGGTCGCCGGGGTGTGGTTCTCGGCGCCGCCGGACCAGGCGTCGTTGGCGAACTCGTGGTCGTCCCAGATCGCGATCACCGGGTGGACCGCGTGCAGGGCCTGGAGGTCGGCGTCCGTCTTGTACGTGGCGTGGCGGACGCGGTAGTCGGCCAGGGTCAGGATCTCGTGCAGCGGCGAGTGCGGGCGCACCACGGTGTCACCGTGGGCGTAACCCCCGGACGCGTACTCGTAGATGTAGTCGCCCAGGTGCAGCACGGCGTCCAGATCGGCGCGGGCCGCGAGGTGCCGGTACGGGGAGAAGAAGCCGGCCTCCCAGTTGGCGCAGGACACCACGCCGAAGCGCACCCCGGGCGTCGCCGCACCGGCGGCGGGCGCGGTGCGGGTCCGGCCCACGGGGGAGAGGACCTGCCCGGCGGCGGCCGAGAAGCGGAACCAGTAGGCGGTGGCCGGGCGCAGTCCCCGGACGTCCGCCTTGACGGTGTGGTCGGAGGCGGCCCGTGCGAGGGACGTACCGGAGGCGACGGTCCGGGAGAAGGCCTTGTCCTCGGCGATCTCCCAGCCGACCTCGGTGTCCGCGCCGATTCCGGAGCCGGGTATGGCGTCAGGGGAGGGCGTGACGCGGGTCCACAGGAGGATGCCGTCGGGGAGTGGATCGCCGGATGCCACGCCGTGCAGGAAGACCGGCCCGTCGGCGGCCCGTGCGGCGGTCGCGCCGAGCAGGACGGGGGCGGCGACGGCGGTCGCGGCGGCTGCCTTGACGACCGCGCGACGGCTGGGTGCGGGAGCGTGTTGTGTGGTCACGGGCGCACACGCTACTGACGAGTACGGCCAACTGGCGTACGAACGACAGAAGTTCGCCGAGCCGTCGGAAGCCGGACACGGAGCCGGACACGGAGCCGGACACGGAGCCGGACACGAAGCCGGACACGATCGGGCCCCCTCAGCTCCTCAGGTCCTCAGCTCCTCAGGCCTTCGGCGCCTTCGGGGCCAGCAGCCGGGCGTCCATCTCGCCCTCCTCGAAGAGCCGGGAAGCCGGGCCGACGATCAGCGGGTCCGGCGTGCCGACCACGGACGGGTCCTTGCCCGGGTAGTCGAAGCGGTCCAGCACGTGCCGCATCGCCTCCAGCCGCGCCCGCTTCTTGTCGTTGCTCTTCACCACCGTCCAGGGCGCGTCGGCCGTGTCCGTGTGGAAGAGCATCAGCTCCTTGGCCTCGGTGTACGCGTCCCACTTGTCGAGCGACGCCAGATCGACCGGGCTCAGCTTCCACCGGCGCACCGGGTCGATCTGCCGGATCATGAACCGGTTGCGCTGCTCGTTGCGGGAGACCGAGAACCAGAACTTCACGATGTGGATGCCGTCGCGCACCAGCATCCGCTCGAACCCCGGTGCCTGGTGCATGAATTCCAGGTACTCACGGGTGGTGCAGAACCCCATCACCCGCTCCACCCCGGCCCGGTTGTACCAGGACCGGTCGAAGAGGACGATCTCGCCCGCCGTCGGGAGATGGACCGCGTACCGCTGGAAGTACCACTGCGAGGACTCGCGTTCGGTCGGCTTCTCCAGGGCCACCACCCGGGCGCCGCGCGGGTTGAGGTGCTCGGTGAACCGCTTGATGGTGCCGCCCTTGCCCGCCGCGTCCCGTCCCTCGAAGATGACCACCAGCCGCTCGTCGTGCTCCTTCACCCAGTGCTGGAGCTTGATCAGCTCGATCTGGAGGGCGCGCTTGTGCTTGTCGTACGCCTTGCGGCCGAGCTTCTGCGGATACGGGTAGTCCTCCCGCCAGGCGTCCCGGGCGCGGCCTTCGGGGGTGACCAGCTCCGGGTCGTCGTCGCCCCGGTCGCGGACCCCGAATCCCTCCAGGTGCGGTCCGCCGAAGCGGGCGGCACGATCCGCCTCCGACTTCGGCGAGGAGCCGGCCGGCAGCGGCTTCGCCCCGGCGGTACCCCGCCGGGGCGCCCGGGCGTGTTCGTCAGACCCGTCCGGTTTCCTGTTGCTCGATGCCATCGGGGGTTCCCTCCACCGGCTCGGCCACGACCTTCCGCGTCCGCCCAGTCTGCGGACGGGTCCGGGAGACCGCCACCCCTGCCAGGCAGAGCAGCCCGCCGAGGACGGAGAGCGCGGCAGGTACCTCGTCGAGCACCAGCCACGACATCAGCACCACCAGAGCGGGCACCGCGTAGGTGGTGGAACCCATCCGCCCGGCCGTGGTGCGTGCCAGCGCGTACGCCCAGGTGGTGAAGGCGAGCGCGGTCGGGAAAACGCCCAGGTAGATCATGTTGAGAGTGGCGGAGAGCGGGGCGTCGGCGGCCTCGTGGACCAGCACCCCGGTGAAGGGAAGGCAGCCCGCCGCGCCGATCAGGCAGCCGAAAGCGGTGACCTGGAGCGGTGAGCCGTGCTCCAGGGCCGGCTTCTGCGCGACCACCCCGGCCGCGTAGGTGATCGCGGCGACGAAGCAGAGCAGCACGCCGAGCACCGAGGAACCGCCGTGGCCCGACATGGACAGACCGACGACGACGGCGCCCGCGAAGGACACCCCCATGCCCACGAGCAGCCGGCGCGGCAGCCCCTCGCCCAGCAGCCGGGCCCCGAGCAGCGCGATCAGGATCGGCCCGATGTTGACCACCATCGCGGCGGTCCCCGCGTCGACCTCCTGCTCGCCCCAGTTCAGCACCACCATGTAGAGCCCGAACCAGAGGAGCCCGGAGACGACGATGCCGGGCCAGGCGCCACGCGCCGGCAGCCCCTCGCGGCGTACGAGCAGCAGGGCGACGAGCACCACGGAACCCGCCAGCAGCCGGCCGAGGGCGAGCGCGCCGGGGGAGTAGGCGTCGCCCGCGCTGCGGATGGAGACGAACGCGGTCGCCCACAGCACGACGGTGAAGCAGGCGGCGGCGACGGCCCGCCGGTCGGGGCCGGAGCGGGGCGGAGCAGCGGGTATGGGCGGTGTGGTCATGTGATGAAGGTACGGCGTGCGGGGTTCGGCCCGCACCGGTCGTCCAGGGGGCGACCCGGGCGCGGCCGCCCTCAGCGTCGCGTCGGCCCCGGGCGCCGGTCCAGCCCCGCGTACTGGAGCTCCAGCCCGTCGAGCAGGGCACGCAGCCCCGTCTCGAAGGCACCCTCGTCCACCTGCCGGCGCCGGTCGGCGAGCAGGTGGGCCTGGCCGAGGTGCGGGTAGTCGGTGGGGTCGTACGCCGTCTCGTCGTCCACGAATCCCCGCGCGAAGGACCCCAGTGCGGAGCCGGTGACGAAGTACCGCATCAGCGCCCCGATGTGCGTGGCCTGGGCGCGCGGCCAGCCCGCGTCCACCATCGCGCCGAACACCGCGTCGGCCACCCGCAGGCCGGCGGGCCGGCGACCGGGGCCCTGCGCCAGGACCGGCACGATGTTCGGATGCGCGGAGAGCGCGGCACGGTAGGAGACGGCCCAGTCGTGCAGGGAGCGGCGCCAGTCGCGCGGGTCGTCCGCGCCGAACATCGACAGATCGACTTGGGCGGACACCGCGTCGGCGACCGCGTCGAGGATCTCGTCCTTGTTCCGGAAGTGGTTGTACAGCGACGGCCCGCTGACCCCCAGCCCGGCGGCGAGCCGCCGGGTGGAGAGGGCGCCGAGGCCCTCCGCGTCCACGAGCGCGCCCGCCGCCTCGACGATCCGTTCTCTGCTCAGGAGTGGGGTACGAGGTCGGGCCATGCGGCACATAGTAGGGCCTGCCGACGGGAAGCCCGGGGCGGACGGACCCGGCTGCGGGCGCCCGCGTCCCTCGGTCCAGCACCGCCCACCGCACGTCGCGACCACGCCCGTCAGCAGGGCGGAGGTGCGACCGCCGGGTCGTCGTGGTCGTTCATCGGTCCGCGACTCCCTCTCCCGCACCGGCGGGACAGCCCGCGATCGCCGTACGGCCCGTGGCAGGGGCTCCGGCGCGTACGCGGAACCGGCGGCAGGCAGGGGGCGGGAAGGCGATCCGCCCCGAGGGTTGGCCGAAAAAGACGGGGAAGCTGTCGCATCCGGGTCCCGGAAGGGCTTGCGCCCTCCGGTCGTGCGGCACATAGTGGGCTGCGGCGAGAAACTAGCAGTGCTAATTAAAGCGCCCCGGCGGACCGGTGGTCCGGTGGGGGCGGTGCCCGACGCGGAGGAGCGAAGCGCGATGAACCTGGAGCTCAGCGAGGAACAGGAAGCGGTCCGCCGGCTGGCCAGGGACTTCGTGACCCGTGAGGTCGCCCCGCACGCCGCCGCCTGGGACCGTGCCGAGAATGTCGATAAGTCGATCGTGAAGAAGTTGGGCGCCCTGGGGTTCCTCGGGCTCACCGTGCCGGAGGAGTACGGCGGCTCCGGCGGCGACCACCTCGCGTACTGCCTGGTCACCGAGGAGCTGGGACGCGGCGACTCCTCGGTGCGCGGCATCGTCTCCGTCTCCCTCGGGCTGGTCGCCAAGACCATCGCCGCCTGGGGCGACGAGGCGCAGAAGCGCCGCTGGCTGCCCGGCCTCACCGCCGGGGAGCTGATCGGCTGCTTCGGGCTCACCGAGCCCGGCACGGGTTCGGACGCGGGGAACCTCGCGGCGAGGGCCGTACGCGACGGCGACGACTACGTCATCGACGGCACCAAGATGTTCATCACCAACGGCACCTGGGCCGACGTGGTGCTGCTCTTCGCCCGTACCGGCGACACCCCGGGCCACAAGGGCGTCTCCGCCTTCCTGGTGCCCACCGACACTCCGGGCCTCACCCGCAACACCGTCCACGGCAAGCTCGGTCTGCGCGGCCAGGCCACCGCCGAACTGGTCCTGGAGGGGGTCAGGGTCCCCGCGTCCGCGCTGATGGGCCCCGAGGGCAAGGGGTTCTCGATCGCGATGTCCGCCCTGGCCAAGGGGCGCATGTCGGTGGCCGCCGGATGCGTGGGGATCGCGCAGGCGGCCCTGGACGCGGCGGTCGGTTACGCGGGCGAGCGGCAGCAGTTCGGCAAGCCCATCGCGAGCTACCAACTGGTCCAGGAACTCATCAGCGACATCGCCGTGGACGTGGACGCCGCCCGCCTCCTCACCTGGCGGGTCGCCGACCTGGTCGACCGGGGCGAGCCCTTCGCCACCGCCGCCTCCCAGGCCAAGCTCTTCGCCTCGGAAGCGGCGGTCCGCGCCGCCAACAACGCCCTCCAGGTGTTCGGCGGGTACGGCTACATCGACGAGTACCCGGTGGGCAAGCTGGTCCGCGACGCCCGGGTGATGACCCTCTACGAGGGCACCAGCCAGATCCAGAAGCTGATCATCGGCCGTGCGCTGACCGGGGTCTCCGCCTTCTGAACGCCGCCCTCCGGCCTCCCCGGGCCGGCCTGAGTACGGCAGTGAGTACCGGCACGGATGTGACGCCCCGGCCCAGGGGCGGAAGCTCGGGGGATGAGCGACACGACATCCGTCAAGCAGCAGAACACCGGCGCCTACTACGGCCAGGCCGTCGCCTCCTTCGGGGTGGCGATGGGCGCGGTGGCCCTCGGGATCTTCTTCCTCGACGCGGACGCCTGGGTGCGGGCCTTCCTCGCCATCGGCGTCCTCTACCTCGTCACCTCGTGCTTCACCCTCGCCAAGGTCATCCGTGACCGTCAGGAGGAGGGCAGGATCGTCAGCCGCGTCGACCAGGCGCGGCTGGAGAAGATCCTCGCCGAGCACGACCCCTTCCAGAAGCTCTGAGCCCCGGTACGGGCCCCACGTCCCGTCCGCCCTCCTCGCCGCCCCCGACGTCCCCGGTAACCCCGGCGATCTCGGGGGCGCAATCGTTTCATCGCTTCCCACCTCCCCCTTTCGTGCGGGCGGCGCTATCCTGCGGGCGAGATCCTAAGCGCTTGCTCAGGGTCGCGGTATGGTGTTCGTCCGGCGGACGGAGAGGGGCGCGTGACGATGGGTACGGCGGAGGAGACCGACGGCCAGGAGACGCCGTGGGGCGAAGTGACCCCCGAGGCGGCCCGGCGGCTCCTCGTGGCGGCGGTCGAAGCCTTCGCCGAGCGCGGCTACCACGCGACGACCACCCGTGACATCGCCGGCCGGGCCGGCATGAGCCCGGCGGCTCTCTACATCCACTACAAGACGAAGGAAGAGCTGCTCCACCGGATCAGCCGTATCGGCCACGACCGCGCGCTCTCCCTGCTGGACGCGGCGGTGGACGCCGAGGGCACCGCCGCGGACCGGCTCGCCACGGCCGTACGGGCCTTCGTCCACTGGCACGCCGAGCGCTTCGCCACGGCGCGGGTGGTGCAGTACGAACTCGACGCGCTGAGCGACGAACACCGCGCCGAGATCATCGAACTGCGGCGGCGCACCGACGCGGTGATGCGGCGGATCATCAAGGACGGCGTGGACACGGGGGAGTTCGACGTCCCCGACGTGCCCGGCACCGCGCTGGCCGTGCTCTCCCTCTGCATCGACGTCTCGCGCTGGTTCAACGCGCAGGGCAGCCGCACGCCCGAGGAGGTCGGCGCGCTCTACGTGGACCTGGTGCTGCGCATGGTCGGCGCCCCGAAGTAGCGCGGTCGGCGCCTCGAAGTAGCACGGTCGCGACGGGTGTCGTCGGCGTCGGTGGTTGACGGCGGGCATGAGGATGGGTATACCCAC